>CAZORO010000260.1:0-7759 GCA_964581845.1 uncultured bacterium | reverse complement strand
AACGGGTGAATCGGGAAAATGGCTGCATTACCGCAAGGGGCTGCGCGACCCGGGTACTGGCAAGTTCAGCGTGGAGATGTGGCGTCAACTCAAGTGGGCCGCGAATAAGGGCCCTGTGGACATCGCTGATGCGGGAGTCCGTGTCTTCGCCTTTAATGAGAAAGGGATTCGCGGTACCCCCTACCGAGCGGTGGATCCCACCTCTATCGTGGAGATCAAGGAGGGTATGGAGGTTGAGGTCCTCGGAAACCGTTCCGAGCAGTTCGAGCGGATCCGGGTCCATGGAACTGGCCAAACCGAACTCGGAGACCTGAACCGGGTCCTGGTGATTCAGGTCTACAAAGTGCCCGAGATGGATTACTTCAGTGATCAGGCCTTACCTTATCTCACTCATCTGATAGACCGATACGCCGATGCCGGAGTCAAATTGAATGCGCTGTATTCCGATGAGGCGCATATCCAACAGGACTGGTCCTATTTCCACCACCATGATCATGGTGAGTTCGCGCTCCGCTATGTCAGCGATGGTTTCGTGCGCAAGTTTGCGGAGAGGTATGGCCAGGAGTATGCGGATTTCGCCAAGTACATGGTCTACTTCTGCTATGGGCAGGAGGACTTCGCCAATGACCTCTCCGCTAAAGAAGGGGTGATGCATGTTTTTGGTGCCTCTCCGGAGGATATCCAACGCACCGCTCTTTTCCGTGCGCGTTATTATGACCTGTTACAAGATGGTGTGGTGGATCTCTTCGTCAAGGCCAAGCATCACGCGGAGGAGAGAATGGGCTATCGTCTTGAAGCACGTGCTCATGCTACCTGGGCCGAGAGTCCCACTATCGACTACTGGCGTACCGGCCAGGAAAACCTCGCCAAGAACCAGTACGAATATACCTCTAACTTTGTGTGGTCCAACACGGTTCACCAGGCCGCCGCAGCCTGTATGGATTATTTCCGTTGGGGTGATTTTCTGACAGGCAACGGCAATGACCATGCCGAGGGGGGCTGGTTGGACAGAGATTATTTCGCCCAAGCTCTTGCTTGTTCAACTGGTCTGCTCAATGAGGTTCCATACTCGTATGCCGCTCACTGGGGAATGCCAGGGCAAACCTCTGCACGCCGTACCAACATCGTAAATACCTTTGGTACAGCCGGCTCGCCTCTTTTCGGGATGGTCCAAGACATGCAACACCGTGAGGTGGAAGTACTCATGCTCTACCCACTCGACCTGGTCGCTGTTGAGGAACGCTTCGGTAGTTGGATGACCCAGTATGGTTATGCCGACATGATGACTCAAGCCAAGCTCCTCGAACATGGGAAGGTGGTTAATGGTGCTATTGAGTTGGGAGGAAGGCGCTACACAACGTTGGTGGCCGCCTTTGAACCTTTCCCGCGTAGAGGGCTTCTCCCCATGATGAAAGAACTGGCCCAGCAGGGTGGCC
This sequence comes from uncultured bacterium, assembly GCA_964581845.1. Lineage (GTDB taxonomy): Bacteria > Hinthialibacterota > Hinthialibacteria > OLB16 > OLB16 > OLB16. The sequence continues at coordinate 6,323 of CAZORO010000260.1, read as the reverse complement.
GGGTGATCTGGTCAGGGCCGCCTCCAGTACTCGATTTCGAAGCAAGCGATGCCTTATCCACATGGAAAGACCTTTTCGGTGTGGATTACACGCCGGGACAAACTCAGGGAGTCATGGCTCCTGGCCGGCAGATCACCTTCTCAGGCTCACTGGCGAAGGTTCCTCCTCAAATCATCCTGACAGACCTCCTTGTTGACCGGATTTACCCAGTGACAGCGCGCGAGGGAAGCGAGGTTGTGGCCACCACACAGAATCGTGTGGTGGGTGTTCATCGGCGGGCCGGATCGAATGGCAGTTTGACCTTCCTCGGTTTCCGTCCACGGGATGATCAGGCTGCCAGCCTTGGTTATGAAACAAGGACGTGGTTTGAGGTCCTTGACAACCTGGGGGCATACCCCGGAACAGGAAAGTTTGAGGGTGTCAATGACAACACCGAACACCTCTCCAGAACCACCGAGTACCTTGCTTGTCGTTTCCCCAATGGTTCCATTGCCATTGCCCGGCACTTCCGTGACTACGAGGAAGGATGGAGTGGAGGCTTTGCACGCAATGCGGAATCGGACAAGAAGACTCTTGAGGATCATCCACTTCCATCCAGCCAGATCAGCCTGAAGGATTTTAAGGTGTCTGGTCATATTGTGGATTTCGAGGGTGATGGGGCGGTGACATTCCGCACCGATAGAGAAGGGAACTTGATCGCCTTTGCGGGCAGTCAGTGTGATTCCATTTCCGTAGATGGGAAAAGGACACTTTTTGCCGGTCAGAAAATTGGACAACTGGCTTGGGCACCGATCCCAGAGGAACGCCGTCTCCCCGGTGGCGCTATCCTTCAGGTGATGGTTTATGGGATAGGGAAGATGGAAGTACCTGTACCGGGACAGGCTGGTATGTCACTTGTGCCGGAGGGTGCTACGCCAGGAAGCCGGGGAAATGAGATTCCCTGTACCATCGAAAGTGGAACTTTGCGGTTTGAGGTAACTCCCCAAATCCAAGGAAGGTGGATCTACGGGATCCCCAAATAATGTTGAGAACCCAGGTATGGGACGGGAATGGGTGGCTCCATTCCCGTCTCCATCACGTTCAGGTTACTTGCCCGGCGGCGGAGCCACAGGCATAGGGGGAACCATGGGAGCGTACGGACGGCTCTGTTGAGGTGGTGGCTGCAACTTCTTCCATTGAGTGTAGCCGTAATACGCTGCACCGGCGAGAAGGATAAGGACAACGATGAGTACGACAACGTTATTCTTCATGGCTGGCGGAACCTCCTACAAGAAAGACCAAGAATGAGCAGGAGTCTCCACAATTGGAGACGAGCCTTTAGACACAGGAACGATATCGCCAACCCTCGTGATTGGGAAGCACTCTCAATTCTACAACCGGTTAATGTGTATCTCCATTGATTGAGTTTTCTGGCTTTCCCCTTGAACCTCGCCATCTCATTCCCATTTCAATCCGAAACCTTTCCATGTCACGTACCATCCAGATATGACACCAAGGTATCCGGCTCATCAGAAAAAGATATCCCATGGAGAAGGTCGCCGCTTTGAAGAAACCACCACCCCACCCGCTGTGGAAGGGGATCATCCACCCGCGTTCGATGGGCCAAAGGAGCCCATTACTCACAATAAAACCTGTTCCCAGCTGAAACAATGTAAGTAGTCCCTTTCCAGGATTCACCAGTCTGCAAACCCGGCTCCAAGGATAACAGGCTACCATACCATTGGTGATGACAGAGACTGATGCCACACCCACAATTCCATATCCGAGACTGATCAGGAACATATTGGCTGTAACATTCAAGGCCAAGCTCAAGATAACCACCCATGCAAGACGGGCTTGATGGTGGATCGAAACCAGGAAATCGGTTCCCAGGGGAACCAACGCGAGCAGCGATGCTCCCACCACAAGAATTTGGCTGCTCAGGACCGCTGGAATGTATTTCGGAAAACCGGTTCGATAGAGGGGATCGATAAAGAAGACACACGATGAAAAAGCGAATGGAAGAATCCAGGAAAGAGTTGTGGCTGGTTCCCAGACGACTTTCGCGACCGGAATTGGATCAGAGGTCGCCCCCATTTTCTCATTCAGCCGTGGGTTGAACACTCGGCTCAGGGACTCTGGAAGCATTTGAAGAACGGATGCCAAGGTGATGCCCATGAAATAAAGCCCTGTGGCTTCACTCCCCAGCAGAGAGACAGTGACGATACGGTCAAAGGTGGTTCCCATCATGTAAGTCCACCACACCAGCGTGATTGGGAATCCTATCCTGATAAGCTGAATGATCCTCTGAATGTCAAGGAGGGGACGCACGGGAGGACAAAGACCCTTTCCCAATTGAAAGGAGATCAGAGTGATACTCCACTCAGCCAAAAGGAAACCCAGACAGACTCCAGTAACCCCCCCGAACCATGCCCCCAAAGGGAAAAAGAGCAGATAGGCCGCGCCGCGGACTCCACGTAGCATTCCAGCCTGTTCGAAGTGATGCCGGACAGTGAAGCGGTCAAAATAGAGAGTTCCCACAGTCGCCCCGGCCACTGTAATCAACATGAAAAAGGAGGGCAGGGCAAACTGGGAGACTTGGGATGTGGGCGCGAGAATCACCCAAGCTAGCAAGATCATTGTGCCAACGAGTACAAGTACCCCTGAAGAGGCCCACGCCATCCCCAGAGAGAGGTTCTCTATCTGCTGAGCTCCCTCTTCATTCCCTCTCCCATGGAGTCGTGGAACCTCTTTCCGGTAGGCTTCAAGTACACCCAAGTGGTTGATGGTCCCATACACATAGATTAACCGGATGGTGGAGAAGATACCCAATCGGCTGGGACCCAGGATGTTAGCGACAAGGAAAGTGGAGACCATCCCAAATACACGGGCAATCCCCATTCCAGCCACCATGTAAAGAATGTGCAAGAAGACACTCTTACGGGGAGCTACAGGCAAAGACCTATCTGGGAGGTCTAGCGGAGCTTCCGTAGAATCTTCGCGGTCAGCATCCAACGCAGCTCACCCCTGGGAGGGACTTCTTGAGAAATCAGATCCACCCTTGCCACTCCACTTTTAGATAATGCGACATCCCCCGCGCTTGCTCCAGTGGCTAATCTGGCCACCCAATCTCCCAGTTGAGGTTGGTGTCCTACAATAAAGAGGTTCAGATCGGGGGGAAGTTGGCCAAGCGAATTGAAAAGATCCTCCGCTTCCCCGATGAAGGCTAGTCCTCGTTTTTCCTCCATCTGAGGGATGGCGAGTTCCGTGCGGATGATCTCAGCGGTCTCAACCGCCCTGACCAAGGGGCTGTGCCAGATGAGGTCTCCGTTGACCCCAAGTTTTCTTAATCCTGTGCAAACATCGGCCGTGACTGATTTTCCTTTAGGGGTAAGCGGCCTCTCGTCATCTGTTTCAATCCCGTTCTCGCCAAGCTGATATGCCTCTCCGTGACGAAAGATATAAAGGGTTACTGACACTGAATCAAACTCCTTCCTGCACCAATTATCCCTATGTCACCCCTATCCTATGTTCCTGCCCCCTGTGTCCGTGGAATCCTCCGGACCAAGAGACCCAAAACCAACCCATACCCCCAACTTTTGCACTCTCATGAGTAAAATGGAACTCTTGTGTATTCCCGGAGAATCGGATGGGAGGGATGTGGAGAATCTGTGGGAAACCCGTTCTTTTCCTCTTGACAAATAAGGGACTGTAGCCGATATTATTCTTAAATGTTGAAAAGGGCGGAATCCCTTTTGCTTTGCTGAGTATTGAGTTCAGGTAGGTGGGTGAGGTGGACGCAAGCCGGGGAGATAGGCCCCGTGGGGGAGTGGAAACGCTCCATAAGGTGACAGAGGTAACACCTGAATCCCCCCCAAAAGCGTCCTCTTCAACCAAGTCTCGTTATTGAGGCTTTCCCACACATTTGAACAACGAGCGAAGCAAATCATTCACACAGAGAGATTGATAGGGTAGAATATACGCAGATTCTCCCCCAGAGATCCCTTTCCAGCTCAGAAGGGATCTCATCCCCTAGGGGCCCGAAGCACCCTACTTCGGGCCCCGATTTATTAAAGGGTGTTTTTCATGAGCTGTTCTGATTCAAGTCCAATAGGGACACCCCTCCTGGTGGTTGCTGGTTTGATTGAGCGCCAGGGTGAATTCCTTGTCGCGCAACGTCCCCCAGGAGACTGGATAGAGGGATTCTGGGAGTTCCCCGGCGGAAAACTCCACCCCGGTGAGGATCCAAGAAGGGGTCTTGAGAGGGAAATCCAAGAGGAGCATTCCCTGCGGGTCAAAGCCGGCGTGGTTGAGGAAGTCCTGCTGCATCACTACCCGGACCGTACAGTCCTTCTGTTCTTTTTTCATTGCGATGTCATCGAGGGTGAACCCACCAGCTGTTTAGGGCAGAACCTTAAATGGATCTCTCCCAAGAAGATGTCCGGATTGAGATTTCTTCCAGCGGATCTTCCACTTGTCGAACGTTTGGTGGTAAAGGACACCTTGCTTGACACGGGGGGCTAGGGAAGGGATCTTTTATGCACTTTGATGTATTTGGCATGATCTTCGTTGAAAATTCGTGTGACCCTGGATTCCCGCGAAGGCAGGAATCCAGAGCGCTTTCATGGTCTTCTATTTTCAACGGACAATTTTCAGGAGTGATTTATATGGAAAGGAGTGTGGAATCCTTTGCGTCTTGCTGTAATTGGGACTGGATATGTTGGACTTGTGGCGGGAACTTGTTTTGCGGACTGTGGAAATGACGTGGTCTGTGTGGATGCCGATGGAACCAAAGTGGAGGCTCTCCGGCGAGGTGAGATCCCCATCTACGAACCTGGTCTCGAAGAGCTAGTACGCAAGAATCACCAGGAGGGCCGTTTGGCCTTCACGACTGACCTCGCCCAGGCGGTTGAACATGCCCAGATCGTCTTCATCGCGGTCGGAACACCCCCCTCGGAGGATGGATCGGCGGACCTTTCCAATGTTCTCACGGTGGCGCGTGTGATCGGTCAACACATGCATCAGCGGAAGATTGTTGTGATTAAGAGCACAGTTCCTCCGGGAACATCGGCCCGGGTGGCGGAAACAATCCAAAGTGTGACCTCTACGGATTTCGCGGTTATCTCCAACCCTGAGTTCTTGAAGGAAGGAGCGGCGATTGATGATTTCAACCGTCCCGACCGGATACTCTTGGGAGGTTCCGATCCAGAGGCGCTTGAGATCATGAAAGACCTCTATGCCCCCTTTGTCCGTACTGGGAATCCCATCCTGACTATGGACAATGTGACCGCCGAACTCTCCAAATACGCTGCCAATGCCATGCTGGCCACCCGTATCTCTTTCATGAATGAAATCGCCAATCTCTGCGAGAAAGTTGCGGCCGATGTCGGAATTGTCCGTGAAGCAATTGGCCTGGACCACAGGATCGGCCACAATTTTTTATTTCCCGGCGCGGGATATGGTGGCTCTTGCTTTCCCAAGGATGTCCAGGCGTTGGTGCATCAAGGCCAGGGGTTGGGTCTCCCCATGTCGGTTCTTTCGGCGGTCGAGGTCGTGAATCAAAATCAGAAGGCCAAGCTCTTCGAGACATTTCAAGCACATTTCCATGGTAACCTTCGTGGGAAGCATGTCGGAGTCTGGGGGTTGGCCTTCAAACCACGAACAGATGACATCCGTGAGGCCCCATCGGTCACGCTCATTGAAAAGCTACTCGAGGCTGGTTGTGTCGTGTGTGCTTATGATCCCGAGGCCATGCATACCGCTAAGTCACTGTTTCAAGAGAAAATCGAGTATGCTCAAGGGAATTACCAGGCCTGCCAGGGGGCCGATGCTCTGATGGTGGTGACTGAGTGGAATGAGTTCCGCCGCCCCGATTTTGAACGCATCCGGGACCTGATGAAATCACCGGTGGTGATGGATGGACGGAATCTCTACAATCCCACGCGCATGGCTGCGCTTGGTTTTACCTACTATTCCATCGGCAGACCGCCGGTGATCCAGGAGGAACACAAAATACAATGATTCATGGAACGATAGTCACCCCCCTTCGTGTAATGGCGGATGAACGCGGGCGGCTGATGGAGATGTACCGGAGCGATGATTCCAATTTCATCCATTTCGGGCAGACCTACATGACCACAGCCTATCCGGGCGTGGTCAAGGCTTGGCACTACCATAAGAAACAGATCGACAACTTCATTGTGGTTCACGGCATGTTGAAGGTAGTGCTTTTTGATGCCCGGGAGGATTCTCCCACCAAGGGCGAGGTGAATGAGTTCTTCCTTGGAATCCACAACCCGGTCCGTTTGACTATCCCCAATGGGGTCTACCATGGCTTCAAGTGC
>CAZORO010000259.1:0-7773 GCA_964581845.1 uncultured bacterium | reverse complement strand
TTCATCGACTTGCCCCCCCACGCCGGAGCTCGAAAATTTGACTTTTAATCTGTTGGATTTGTGAACAGAGATCACGGCTGCAAGGGTGGAACTCACCGCAGATATGCTTCCTCAGCAAGTCGGATGCTTGGTTGTCCTCATTTGCGAACTCAAATACAACCCGGTTCCCCTCCAGACGGGAACCCAACGGGCAGACCCCACCTGTCATGAGGGCGGCTACACTCATGTAATCATCGACACGAATTGTTTTCATGGAAAACCTCCATGTAGGTCATGGAGGGATCAGGTAGGTTATCCTCTACGCTTTCTTTAATCCTCTCCGCTCTTGGCCTACATGGAGAAGGTTACCGAGTGGGAAATTTTCGTTAATTCAATCTGGAAGTCTTTTTTGGGGTAGCAGATTGCACTAGTTTTAGAATGGTATTTCCAGACCGAGGGAGACAACGCCTAAACTCTTCCCGCCAATCTTCATTAATCTTCTCCGTTTCAGACAGAAGTGTAAGAATTTCCTCGATTATCAGGCGTATGGCATACTTGGTTGGTTTCACTCTGAGATTCACCTTTGACCCATCCTTGGCAACCTTCCCTATTCTCCCCGGCTCCCAAAGAATCCCGGCGATCTCTTTAATGGTCTCTGACAGGATTGGATTCTTCTTCCGGGGGTGTTTTGTGTGTGACAGCCTTTTTTCAATGTCCTTGAGTAAGTCTTTGACTCCCTCAATCGCCTTTTCTTTTACCCCTTCCCGCTTACCCCTATCGTACTTTTCGAGATCAGGGATAGATTTAAGCGCGGTCAGAGCGGTTGATGCTTGATGCAAGGCATTATCGAGATCACTTTTATACTTTGTAATTCGGCCTTTACTTGAAATATGACTCAGGATTATTACCACCCTGTAGGAAATGTCCCGGACAGCTCTTTGATTGATTATGCAGTAGGGAGAGCGGGGAATCGGATCAGTGGTTTTCAGGTAACACAGGGGGCCGATAAGATCATATGCCATCCTATTTGTAACCCTATCAACCTTGAAGCGTTCATAGGCCATCAATACATGTTGCGGAAGATCCTCGCCCTCCTCATTTTTCTTGGTATCAAGTCTTGGCTTTTCCGGGTGTGGCGATATGGTTACCGGATGGCCTTTTCCAAACCCCCAATCAGTGGTTCCCTCATGTTTGAGAAGATCCACTCCCTTTAGATTCTTCTGAGTGGAATTCTGCTTACATCTCTTTGGTTTTCCCATGTCCGATCCGCTCCGTTCTGAAGGTTTTTCGGCCCCTATCCGCTCCGTTTAACTGACCGCTCCAGTGACTCAATACCACGGGCAAGAGCGATTCGTAAAATGTCGCTCCGGGTCAACTCGCCCCGCGCGGCCCACTCAGGATCATCCTGAAGAGCCTCTACAAGTCTGTCTGCCCGCTCCAGAAGCCCTTCCGGGAATCTTACTGAGGTTTGTACATCCAACGATTTCTTGGCCATCTCAGGCCACCTCCAGGACTTGTGATTTCAACAGAGCAAGAACGCTCTTGGGATTCCACGCACCACCGCTACGGGGAGCCATTCCAGCCTCAAGGAGCCTCTCCCCGATAGCCCGCAAGGAGAGCCTCTGTTCCCTCATGGTACGGGCCGCTTGAATAATCCTCACCTCCAGGGTGTTCGGTTCAAGATGGATGCCATCATCCGCCAAACTGAAGCCATAGGGAACGCTCCCGATCCGCTGACCGCGAGACTTTTTCACTGCCAGACCTTGGCGGGTCCTGAACTTGATAAGGAGCCTCTCATACTGGCTAAAACAGTCCACGATGGACTTGAGTAGGAATGCTTCCGGGCCGTCACCCGCCCCGACTCCATCGGCGGAAGCCACCTTAGCGCCAAGGTTCTCCAGGAGCCTTTCTGTCATGCCAGCCGCCACGATATCACGTGCCAGCCGATCCCTCTTGGCAACCAAGAGAAGCCCCGCTCCACGCTCTTTAACGGCATTCAGGGCCGCAAGAAGTCCGGGCCGCTTCTCCACGGGCAAGCCACCGGAGACCCCAAGGTCCTCATGCCATGACACCACTTCCACTCCGTTTGCCTTGGCCCACTTCTCTATGGATTCTCTTTGAGCCTGTGGCCCAAGGTGTTGTTCCTCAGTAGAGCAACGCACGTAAGCAACCGCCGCCAATTTATTCACCTCTGAACGCTTCCTTCCACGCATGATCTCCGCTCCTGTCCGTTCCGATCTTCTCATTGACTACACTGTAAATATACCACGTATGAGATATATGTGTCAAGGGTTTTGTTACCCACCGTTCGGCTGGTAACAAACAAAGCCAATAATGCTGTTACCTTCACTGCCCGAAGCCTGCAAGCCAAAAGGAAATCAACTCCCTGACATTTCATGGCATGGGGGTTGCGAACTTCCCCGCCGTGAACACGGGCCGGATTTTCGAGGGGGGGGTGTTATCTCTGAATTCTGGAGGGGGGCAGCCGTCAGGCCACCCCCTTCTTCTTCAGCGTTTGCGCGGTGGCTCACAGAGCCAGTGAAGGAAGAGCACAATCAACAGGTACCCGAAGACCATGTTGAACAGCGGTTGAAAGATCTCAACCGGCAAGCCACGACGTCTTTCAGTTTTCTCTTCGTTCATGCTAGGAGGTGGCATTGGGGTTGGTATAATAGGATACGAGTCATTTTTCATGTCTATCACTCTGTGATTCCCCGATTGATGAACACTTCTGTTTCCTGTATCCGTCAATAAAATCAACCCAAAGACACTCAAGCAGACTAGACCAAAAATCAACAAAAGCCCCGGCCCTGATATGGAAGAGAAACGCAACAATCTTTCCATTATGGGATTCTGTGTGTGTTGAGAAGGCTCATTGGTATTCGCATTCTGTTGTGGGGGTGAGGAAGAACTCTGAAACCCAGTGGGTTCCCAACAGAAGGGGCAGTAGGTCTCAGTCGATCCGATATTGGCGTGACACGATTTACATTTTCTCAGAAGAGGGTCTTCTTGCATGTCATACCCCCCGATTGAACATGTGTTTTCCCTGCTCTTAGAAATATCAATCCTAAATTCTGCTTTCTTATCTTACAAGTAGATCCATTTCGATGGTAATAGAACCGGGTCTAAGTCTATGTCATCTCAGTGGGACCGGGGGCAGGCACGAAACCCACCCCCAGCTTGTCACAAGTTGATGCAAATCTACGCCACGGATCGAGCGGTTACGTTATGAACAAGAACCCCAGTCTCCCGTAAGGTGTTAACGGCTACGGAGATGAGACACCCCTCCCGGTAGACCTTCTCATAGATGTTTTTGATTTCCTGATATGCCAGATCGGGGTTGTCACCGGCAAAGAAGCAACAACCCACATCGATCATCCGCCCTTTTTCATCGCAAACGATAGTCAGGATACGATTTCCAGCGGGATGGAGATGAATCTCAAGATTGGTCCCATCCAAGTAGGCGGTAATAGTGTTATCGATAGTTGAGTCTGTGTTCATTTCATGTCTCCTGAGTTGAAATCGTCTACCAGCTCCATACGTGACGCTGGAGCCGTTTTTGTGACTTGGCCGATGAAAAACCACGGGCAAAGTCATTTCGCGTCTCCAGCGGGACACAGAGAGCCTCTGAACCTATCGGCACCGGAGAGACCGCCAAGCGATCCCCCCGATGCCTTTACCTCTCATGCAGGGGTTGCCATGAGAGGGTGAATAATTCACGAAACAAAATACTTCTTAACTGCCAGAAAACTGCCAGAAAGGGGGTCAGAATCAGCGCCAAATGGAGAAGTTACTCGTGAGGGAGGGTTTCAAAAAAGCCCGTTTTTATTGGGTTTTCTGGTACGCCCGGCAGGACTTGAACCTGCGACCAACGGTTTAGGAAACCGCTGCTCTATCCGAGCTGAGCTACGGGCGCATGAATCCCCAGAAGTTTGTCACAGCAATCGTTCAAATCAAAGGGTTTCAGAGTACAGTCAGGTATCCATGGATGAGAACATCCTGGCCAATTTGGGTAACCGTCACTCCTTGAAGACAGCGGGCATCGGCCATTGCCTGGATTCCGCTCGATCCAGGAAAAGGTGAGAGCGCCTCGGAATCCCCCACGATTTTCGGCGCCACAAAGGCATACACCTCATCCACCAGGCCCGCATCCAGGAAACCCGCCAATGTCTGAGCACCCCCCTCCACCAGAAGGCTGTCGATATCTCGCTGGTGAAGCAGATCCATCAGCTCTTCGAGAACCGGTTTAGTTCCCGGCAGGACTACACCTTCCACCTGGGAGGGTTCATTGAGCGGCCCTCTCGATCTCTTCCCGGATAGAACATGCATGGCTGGAAACTTCGAGGAGGTCACCGCAATCTGACACTTGGAAGGTAGCGGTCCCACTCCTCCAAGGACGATCCGCATGGGTTGACGGGGTGGCGGATCGGATTCGATACGGCAAGTCAACAATGGATCATCCACCGCCAGGGTCCGATAGCCAACTAGTATCGCACGATTGCGGCGGCGAATCTCCTGCACATACCGCCGTGACTCTTCCCCGCTGATCCATTTACTGTCACCGCTGGAGGTGGAAATCCGTCCATCCAGAGTCATGGCGTACTTGAGAGTAACCCAGGGGCGGTTACGGAGAACATTCGAGAGAAAGGGCAGATTCAGCCTCCTGGCCTCTTCCTCACAGATGCCCACATCCACGGAAACCCCCATCTCCCGTAAGACTTTAAATGAATGGCCATTGACATAGGGACTTGGGTCCTGCATGGCGGCCACGACACGGGCCACGCCAGACTCGAGGACCCGGTCCAAACAAGGTGGGGTACGTCCATGATGGGCGCATGGTTCCAGGGTCACATACAAGGTCCCTCCCCTTGCCCGCTGGCTGGCCAGATCGAGCGCGATCCGTTCGGCATGAGCCTCGCCACATCGGTGGTGGTAACCCTCGGAGATGATCTCATCACCCCGGCACACCACCGCGCCGACCATGGGATTAGGCGAAGTCCAACCCATTCCATGCCCAGCCAGTTCGAGCGCGCGGCGCATCATGCGGATATCGAATTCCTCAGTCATTGAATCTCCAGGAGGAACTCACGGACCAAGGCTAAAGCTTTGCCACGGTGGCTGATGCGGTGTTTCTCCTCTGGTGCAAGCTCGGCCATTGAACAATCTAAACCTTCCGGTTGGAAGACAGGATCATAACCGAAGCCATGTGATCCTCGTGGTACCTCAAGGATCCGTCCTTCACAAGTCCCACATGCACTCAACAGAACCTGGCCATCGCCATAAAGTGTGGCGCAACAGATGAACCGTGCGGAACGTTTTTCCCCCGGTACATTCCTTAGGTTATCAAGGAGAAACTGGTTGCGGGAGAGATCATCTCCGCGGCCGCCATAGCGGGCGGAGTAGACTCCAGGCGCGCCACCGAGGGCATCCACCACGAGCCCAGAATCATCGGCGAGTGTCCACTCACCGGTGAACAGGCTGACTTCTCGTGCTTTCTTCGTGGAATTAGCCTGGAAGGTCTCACCATCCTCCTCGACCTCCGGGCAGTCTGGGTAATCCTCAAGGCTAGCAACTGTATAGGGTAGACCCACGAGCAGCTCAGAGAGCTCCCTGATCTTCTTCATATTACGGCTGGCGAGGAGGATGCGCTTCACGGACTGCCTCCTTGGTATCACACCAAGTTGGTCACTGTCGCACGGATGAGGGAGATCAGGCTGGCCGGATAGGTTCCCATCCATAAGACAATCAGCGCCACCGCTGAGAGGATCAAGCTCCCTGTCAGAGCGAGGGTGGGCATGGAGGATGGTTCCACTGTTTCTTCTGGAGCCTGGTACATCGCGGCCACAATCCTCAGGTAGTAGAACAGGCCAATGGCGCTGTTGATGACCACCGCGGTGAGAAGCAGCCATGCGCCTGTATCGACACCGGAGGCCAGGATGTAAAACTTACCGGCAAATCCAGCTGTCAATGGGACTCCCGCCAGCGAGAGCAGCATAGCCGCGAAAATCCCAGCCAAGAGTGGCCGCCGCCAGAACAAGCCAGTGTAGTCATCCACCATCTCAGGTTCCCCATCCTTGTCAGACAGCACGGCAATGATTCCGAAAGTCCCCAGGCTCGTGAAAACGTACGCCACCAGGTAATAGGCCGCCGCCTCGACCGCATAGGCTCCGCCACATAAGAAAGCGACCAGCAGGTACCCGAGATGGGCGATCGAGGAATATGCCAGGATACGTTTGACATTCACTTGAAGGAGAGCCATCAAGTTCCCAACAAACATCGAGGCAACGGCCACCATGCTCAGGATGAATAGGAGGGACTGGGGCATCGCGCCTCCCGCGAGGATATAGAAGCGCAAGAGCACGGCGGTTATGGCTCCCTTGGAGGCCGTGGCGACATAGGCGGTCACCGGTGCTGGAGCGCCCTCGTAAACATCGGGAGTCCATAGGTGAAAGGGTACCAAGGCCAGTTTGAAACCTACCGCTACGCCCATCATGGCCATGCCAGCCAGGAGAACCCCATACCGGAGGTCTTCGGTCTTTAACAGGGACAGCACCTTACCGAACTCCATGCTCCCCGTCTCCGCATAGATCAAGGCCATGCCGAAGAGGAGGAAGGCACTCGATGCACCCGCAAGAACCAGGTACTTCACCGCTGCCTCGATGGAACGCCGCCGGTTACGCGTGAATCCCACCATAGCGTACAGGGGGACCGTCAGCAGCTCCAAACCGATGAAAAGGGAGGCGAAATGGATGCTGCACACCAACACAATCCCTCCCAAGGTGGCCATCATCAGGAGCATATAAAGCTCATCCCGTCCACCAGTCCTTTGTTCGAGGTACCCATAGGAGAGGATGGCAACAATCAGGCTGGCAAACAGAAGAAGGCCGATGAAAAACAAGCCAAAACCATCCACCAGATAAAGGGGTGTTACATAGCGCGGGGTGATCGCCGCCATCATGGGCAAGGCCGTGAGTGTGGCCGCCAGGCCCGTCACGGTCAGCCCCGCCGCAAGGGCATTGTCACGGCGAAAAGCGGTCACCAGCATCACAAGGACTGTGAAAGCTGAGGGTACGATAATGGGGAGGAGAGCCACGAAATCAACTTGCGACACCGGTTATCTCCTTGATCCCGCGTTGATGTTTTCACTTGAAGCTGTTTGCTGAAGGGCCTTGATCGCGGGGGATGCGGTTTTGAGAACGGGTTGTGGATAGACACCCAAGACCACCAGCCCAACCACAAAGGCAGCCACCAGGACCAGCTCGCGTGGACGCAGATCCATGAGGTTGCCTTCCCGCGTGACCGGTCCAAAAAAGGCTCCACGTATGAACCACAGCGAGTAGATCGTCGCGGCAACAAGCCCCAGCGAGGCGAATATGGTGGCGGTCAGGCTGGCCTGGTAAAGGCCCACCAATATCAGGAACTCAGCGATGAAGTTACCAAGGCCCGGCAAACCCAGCGAGGCCATAGCAAAGAACATCCCGGTTACTCCAAAACGTGGCAGCAGAGACCACAATCCCCCCATTTGGCTCATCTCACGGGTATGGATGCGTTCATAAAGGGCGCCCACCAGCATGAACAGCGCCCCCGCCGAGAGACCGTGGCAGAGCATCTGCATGACCACTCCCTGCAGGGCGAACTCATTCCAGGCAAAGACACCCAGAAGCACGAATCCCATGTGGCTGATGCTGGTGTAGGCCACCAAGCGCTTGAGGTCACTCTGAGCAAAAGCGAGGCTGGCTCCATAGATGACTCCCGCCACACCCAAGAACATCCCATAGGGAGTAAAGGCCTGTA
>CAZORO010000258.1:4009-7828 GCA_964581845.1 uncultured bacterium | reverse complement strand
ATGGAAACAGACGGCTTCGAGTCCAACGCTCAACTGGCAATGGATACCTTGAACATGAAAGCCTGCCATGGAATCCCAAGCTGGATTTTCCATACCATGGACATTCCCTACATGGAGTTCTCCACTGGCAACCCACAGGGAGCCTATAAGGATGATCCCGGCCGAGTCTACATTGCATTTCAACAGAAAGTGGGAACCTGTTTGCTGGACCAGTACCTTGCGGAAAATCCCCTCACCATGAGCGGGCATGGGTTTACCTCGGATTCAATCAGGGGAGCGACAACCGGCGCCCGGAAACTTGTCTTGGATGGGATTCTCATCGATTCACCAGAGTCTGTGATCGAGCATCTTGAGAAAGTAATCTTCCCCACTCTTGAGAAACAGATCCAGGACACGGACCCGGATGATGAACAAACCTGGCGTACTATATTGCGGGAAGAAAGAGACCTCCAGCAGTGTCTTGGGAGGGATATTCTCAAGACTCCGTATGGAGACTCATTCAATGGATTTCCCATGCTCCGCTACCAGACTTATGGATACGAGAACTACCTTCTCGCGTATGCTCTGTATCCAGAGGTCATGGAAAAGGATTTCCGGCTGCAATCCGAGTTATCTGTGAAGAAGAATTTTGCTGCGGTTCGTGCTATCCAAAATGGCGTTCTTCCTAATGTTCTCCGGATCGATCATGACATGGCTGGTGCCAAGGGACTGTTAGTCAGGATACAAACTCTCGACAAGATCTGGTTTCCGTATTTTGAGCGCGCCATTAAGCCCTACATTAACGCCGGAATTAAATTGATCTGGCATTGCGATGGCAACCTCATGGAAATGGTTCCCCGTCTGATCGAGGTAGGCATTGCTGGTTTTCAGGGTTTTCAGTATGAGGATGGGATGGAGTATGAACGTATATGCAGTATGAAGACGCGCGAGGGAGACCCCTTGATAATTTGGGGAGGAGTGTCTGTCACCCGGACTCTTCCATTTGGAACTCCCCAGGATGTGTGCCGTGAACTTCAGTGGCTTGTCTCCCATGCGCCTCCCGTTGGTTTCTTTCTAGGCGCCAGCAGCACAATTGTCCCTGGTGTGAGCTGGGAGAATCTCAACACTTTTGCTGAAGGCTTGCGGTATTACAGGGAGAATGGCCGGTCCAAGTAATGGAGCTGTTCATCATGCGGCATTCATTTAATACATGTCCCAGCACTGGTTGGATGTAGGGCCAATCCGCTTCACTTGAATGTCATCCAGATGTTGATCTCCGGCGAATTTCATGCCATGGAGACGTCTGGCGGTATTGTCAACAAAGCCTAGACCTTCCAGCACCTTCTGGTCATCTACCGAGAGAGCCCAGGTGTGGGTTGTGTAGTCCAAGCTGATCCCAATCTTCACCCAGCGCCCTTGTTCCAAACCGATTTTATAACGCCGCCACTCTCCATTCCCCGAACCATCGCCATCAAAAGCGAGAAGGGACGTATTTGCAAAACGCAGCACCGCTGATGCCGGCCTGGCGGGCGGTGTTGTGTCTTCGGGCCCCGTAGTGCCAAGACGTACATGGCTCTCCATTTTTATCGAATCGCAGTCTCCCGGATAAATCAGCTTGCTGGCTGTGGAATTCGCTCCGACATGGAGGCTTTTCTGACCTGTAAAAGCATATTCCGTGGTCACCCCGGATTCAGCGCTTATATTCATCCATCCTTGCTGGGGGAGGGCCCCCGTTTCAAAGGTTTCAAAGGATTCCTCGATTTCTTGGGGTGCCATGCCTGAATGAACGGAATTCAGCACATCGCTAATCGCCAAAAATGCCGCACGATTATCCGCTTCCGCGCCAAATGGAATCTCCTCAAGCAGGGCGCGCCAGTCTTCAATCAAGGTGGTATCGAGTCCGGTTGGTAAGCCGCTTGATAGTTCCTCACCGGCTTGATCTAACAATCGCCCGAGAGTGTGCTTCGTGCGCAGGTGTAACGCCGCCTGCCAGGCTAGTTCCCCGGCGCTGACTACGCGCACATGATCCGGTAGGTTTTCATAACAGCATTTCGCGGAGGCGTAACACCTCTCAACCCCCTGAGAGGGATTAAAGTAGGCCCCGGATTGGCTCATGTTCATGCATTTTTTGAAGAACGACCAGATGTGAATGACTGTCCAATCGAAACAGGCTTCGGAATCGGTAGTGCCTGTGCGCGCGGCTGATCCAATAAGTCCGGCTACAGTACCGGGACTACCCTCTCCAGGATATGTGGAATTAGCCCAGATAGCATGTTTCGCGGAGATGACTGGAATATCATAATTGCTTGAGTTTTTCGTCCAGTAAATGTTTCCCTGGCCAGCGGTGTAAGGGGAATATTGGATGGTGAAGAGTCCGGCCATATCTTTCAGGGTTGAGGCGATGATTCCCTGCGCCTTTCTCCCCGCTGGAGAGTCATAATCCGAGAAGTTCCCAACCCACGTGCGTATCTCCATGGTGTCCAAAAGGGGACGTATACGCTGCATGTGGGGGAGTAATGCCGGAAACAGGTCAGGATAGTAGTAACCCCCGCCCATCAGAATGAAAGAGTCATTTTGCGTGGCAAGCTCCGCCAGAGTGCGGACCGAGGAGGGACGGGTTTGCAGTAAATCCGTTCCTGCGCAACTCCATGTCATCGGAAACAGTCCCCGTTCCGGATGACCAAAATACTCGCCCACTGAGCCAAGGGTATCCTCAATATATGTGTTATTGAGCCCGTAAAAATCCCCGTCACTCATAATGAAGGAAGTGTAATGAACACCACGTTCCCACTTAAGTGTTGACGGATCGAAAGCAGCTTTGTGGTTGAGACGGTAATGTTCAATGGAATCGTCTATTCCCGCAGTGAGTAACCCGTAGACAAGGAGATTGGTGTCGTAGGAGGTTGCCGTACAGAAGCCGCCGTTGACCGTGGCGGCATAAGTTCCAGAATATTCATCTCCTCCCGCCCATCCCAACACGGGGAAAGGAGCATTCATTTCCGGTAGCACGGTATCCCGGTAGAAGCTGGATGCCTGGGTTGGATTATTTGGATCCATCGGGAACATAATGAAACAACCTGTCGAGACAGCATAATCTCTGTTCCAGCAGACCTTCGGATCACAAGCGACTATTGCGTCACGGTTGATATGATCCTTGAAAGTTTGCCAGCACTGTTCCTGGGTAATTCCACGGCAGTCCGCCACCTGGGTCAAGCCATGTGCAAGCGCGGTTGGAATCATTGACTGCTCAATAAGGACAGCATTGAGCTGGTGCGCGTAGACCGTCGCCACATTCGCGGAGGGATCATAAGGACCCCCATTCGTGTAATTCCAGAGTCCACGAGTTCCCGTTTCATAATGATAGACCACAAATCCGTTTACGATGCCCTTATCCCGGAAGATATCCAACAAGTCCCATGGGGAGACTGTGCCCAGATCCTGCAGCCCCTTCTTAGTCAATAGATCCTGGTGGGCGATTTCAGAGGCATAGGGATAAGCCTGAACATCGACCTCGATCAGTTGGTTATTCTGGCCCCCCAAACAAGCCTTCGCCGCAAGTCCCGCAAGCGACAAAACCATATAAGAAGTGTGGCCGTAAACAGGGGTGATGAGACCTCCCTCGCTGGTATAGGAAGGGGGCCAAGTCGAGGCGGGAGTGGTCTTGTACAAGCCAGTGACGCCTGAAATCTTTGGATACCACCCTTCCCCCAATTCATTTGTTTGGGCAAACGCAAGATAAGTGGACCCTCCCGTGAGCACCACCATGCAGTAGATTGTCAGTGGAATGGAAGAAAATTGTTTTCTCATCAAATCGCGATGGAGATATTGAGATTTATAGTA
>CAZORO010000258.1:0-3999 GCA_964581845.1 uncultured bacterium | reverse complement strand
GAAGAAAATTGTTGTCTCATGGCAAAATATCAAGGGGAAAAATCTGCCCCCGCCGCTTGGCAAATGGCGAAGCAACGGGGGCGAGAGGGTGCATAAATCAAACAGAATGGCACAAGTGTGAGCTTGACTTATTTATCGCTAGTTTCACCTGTTCCATTCGATCCTATATTTAATACAGCGTCCATTCCTGAATCTTTGTCGTTCCTGGCTCAGGCAGAGGATCTTTATAAAATCCCATCTGGTCGATCCAGATTTCCCAGGGGAATGGTGATCCATAGCACTGGATTTGGAAATATCCGGCCTTAGCCCAGTTCACCAATCCATTCATGGGAATATTTACTATGGGGATATTCTTCACCACCCATTGCCCAACCGGTTCATCCTGGAGGTATTCCACCCACATGGCCCAATTGATGCCATCGAAAGGATCGGCGAAAAAGGCCCAGGAAATATAAGGATCACCGCCACTGGTGTCGATCGAGTTCACCCGCAGGTAGTAGGAGAAATATGTCAGCCCCGAAACATCGTGGAAGACAAGGGCATTGAAATTGGGATTGTTCTTGTCATCGATATAAGGTTGTCCCGCACCGAATCCGACATTACTCCAGTCAACGACATTCACGGAGGTGTGAGTAAAGAGAGTTGCATCGCCTGAGTCAGGACGTGCAGGCAAGTCGGGAGTTCCATGGGCTGGATCGGTTTCCCAAACCGTATCGAGGCCTCCATAAATATCGTTCACGCCATCAATCATCACCAGATCCTCCACGGGAACTACCACGGGATCCGGTAAGGGATCTTCATAGAAACCCATGGAATCGATCCAGAGCTCGTAACTCCCTGGTGAACCATTGGCCTGGATCTGGAAGAAACCGGTGTGCGCCCAATCCATCCCCGCCGTCACAGGGAATTCGTTCAGTGGGATGTTAACCACCCGCCATTGTCCAACCGTCTCATCATGCAGAAATTCAACATGCATTCCGAAGGTGGTTCCATCAAAGGGATCCTTGAAAAAGACCCAGGAGATGAAGGGATTGCCCCCGCTGGTGTCGATGGATTGGACAAAAAGGTAGTAGGAAAAATAACCCAACCCCGAGACATCCTTAAAAACCAGATCTCCCGAGCTGTTAGCGGTATTTGACCAATCATTACCAGCGCCCGCGGTGCGTGTGAAAAGCGTGGCGGTTCCAGTTCCAATGTTCACAGGGGGAGGGGCATGTTGTGGATCGGCCTCCCATTGTGTATCCAGACCTCCATAAAGATCATTGACACCATCGATTAGAACGATATCTCCACTTGGTGGTGTTGGAGGATCAGGCAGTGGGTCGTCATAAAATCCCATTTGATCGATCCAGAGTTCATAACTTCCGGGTGAACTATTGGCTTGGATCTGGAAGAAACCGGTATGCGCCCAATCCATCACTCCGGCGGTTGGAATAGAGGCAAGTGGGATGTTAACGACACGCCATTGACCCACTATTTCATCATGCAGAAATTCGACATGCATGGCGTAATTGGCCCCATCATAGGGATCCTTGAAGAAGACCCAGGAGATGAAAGGATTACCCGCGCTGGTGTCGATGGATTGCACATAGAGGTAGTAAGAGAAGTATCCCTTCCCGGAGACATCCTTGAATACCAGGTCACCCGAGCCATTGGCAACATTCGACCAATCGTTTCCAGCGCCAGTGGTGCGCGTGAACAACGTGGCGTTACCAGTATTGATATTCACGGGAGGCGCGGCATGTTGGGGATCAACCTCCCAGAGGGTGTCAAGTCCACCATATAGGTCATTGACTCCATCGATGAGCACAATATCCGCGGTTGGCGGTGTGGGCGGATCCGGCAACGGGTTTTTGTAGAATCCCATCTGATCGATCCAGAGCGCGTAGCTTCCTGGTGAACCATTCGCTTGAATCTGGAAATAGCCGGTATGAGCCCAATCCATCACGCCCGCTGTGGGGAATGATGCCATGGGGATGTTGACGACACGCCATTGGCCCACCGTCTCGTCATTGAGGAATTCCACATGCATGCCGTAATTCGCTCCATCGTAGGGATCCTTGAAGAAGACCCAGGAGATGAAGGGATTTCCGGCGCTGGTGTCGATGGTTTGAACATAGAGGTAATAAGAAAAATACCCTGTTCCAGAGACATCCTCAAAGACCAAGTCGCCGGAGCTATCGGCGACATTCGACCAGTCGTTACCAGCCCCAGCGGAACGTGTGAAGAGAGTGGCATTTCCAGTTCCGATGCTGACAGGCGGGGCCGCATGTTGTGGATCCACTTCCCACTGCGTGTCAAGTCCGCCATAGAGATCATTGACACCATCGATCAAGACAACATCACCACCGGTGGATTGTGGATCGGGCAACGGATTATCATAGAATCCCATTTCATCGATCCAGAGGGCATAGCTGCCTGGCGATGAATTGGCTTGGATCTGGAAATAGCCAACACTTGACCAATCCATGACTCCCGCGACTGGGACGTCTCCGATAGGGATATTGACTACCTTCCATTGGCCCACAGTCTCATCATGCAGAAATTCCACATGCATGGCATAATTAGCACCATCATATGGGTGCTTGAAGAAGACCCAGGAGATAAAGGGGTTTCCCCCGCTGGTATCGATGGATTGAACATAGAGGTAGTAAGAGAAATACGATTGTCCGGAGACGTTGTCGAAGACCAGATCACCCGAGCTAGTGGCGGTATTCGACCAGTCATTACCAGCGCCAGCTGAACGTGTGAACAAAGTGGCGTTCCCAGTTCCAATATCCGCTGGCGGAGCCGCATGTTGCGGATCCACTGCCCACTGCGTGTCAAGTCCGCCATAGAGATCATTGACACCATCGATCAACACCTTGTCCGCCATGGCCGGGGCCATGGCTAAGAAGAATCCAAGTAGTACAATCATAGACCTACGCATCACCCTTCTCCTTTCACCAATCGACATTCCGAGATATTGCACAAACCATTTAACGGACTGTTAACAATTTTTCTGTCTGCTTGGCGTCATGCTGCATTCTTAACCGCCATACCAATTCCTCCGGCGTGACGACATGAACGGATGGATCCAGCCGTTCCACGCACCATTCAACGGGAGACACTCCTCTTTCACCACCTTGTGTGGAGGCCATGTGTTGAGGCATATTTTCCGCCTCCTCACCGGCTCCTGGTGCATGTTTAAAAAATGACCAGGCATGAACAATGGTCCAGTGTCCAGCGAGCGGTTCCTGACCTTCCGCCACCTTCGCGGAGGAATTGATTAAACGGGCCACCTTCGCTGGAGTGCCGATCCTGGGGCCAAAGGTATTCGCGTTTCCCCAAATCGCGTATTTAGCGGTCACCACGGGGATTTCAATGCCGTCTATCCCAGGCACCCAGAGGACCTTGCCATCGCCCCCTTCATAGGGTGCGTATTGAATGGCGAGAATCCCCCACAGCCCCGGCATCTCCTTGGCATAGGTTTCAAAGGCGCGCAATGCAGCTTCACCGGCGAGGTCCCGGCAATTCACACACAGGATCTTCGACCCCGCGAGTTTCATGTTGGCCCACACTCTACGCGCATGTTTGGCCAGGAGGTCCTGCTCAGAGCGGCGCTTGCCAAAATGGTCGGGATAATAATAACCCCCACCGAATTCTATGAAGGCGCTATCCTTGGGCTGGGTGCGAGCGGCATAATCGACTGTCGATGGACAGAGTTGGACAAGCTGCGAAAAACAAGAGGTCCAACCGAATGGAAACTTGCCGTGGCTGGGGCTATTCCAATAGCTGTTTTCCTCTGGCTGGAAGAATCCCCCCATGAGCCACTGGACATTATCTCCATCGCTCATGACAAACGCCGCCGCCGTGCGCTTGTCGGACCAATCAATTTTTGTGGGATCGAGATTGTGGACCTTCTTGATCTCCGCCTGCCCGCTTCCCGCCGAAAGAAACGGCAGATTCAGACACCAGTTGGTGGCTGTCTGATAGTGCCCATATTCGGAGGGGATGACC
>CAZORO010000257.1:0-7829 GCA_964581845.1 uncultured bacterium | reverse complement strand
CTGGTTGGAACCGTAAACGGATCTCGATTCAAATCTCGCTGGATGGCTTGGAGGAAACCCACGATGCCATCCGTGGGATTCCGGGTTCATTCCAGAAGGCGATGGATACCGCGCAACGGTTGATGAATCTGCAACATCTGTCTGAACCGGGCTTCTTTACTCCGGTCTTCCTCATGATCATCAATCGGATGAACTATCATGAGATCCGTCCTCTCTCGGAAATGATCCGCCGTGAATTTGGCATCTGCTTGGGATTGGAGTTGGTGCGCGGCTCGAGTTTCAGTGCTTGGAGAGTGCCTGATCATCTGCGGGAACCGGGTTTCGATCCGCCTGGAATTGGCCTCCCGCCGGAGGAGGACTGGGATGCCATCTACTCCGAGGTGCGTGCTCTCAACCGTGAGATGGGTTTCCCCTTCCGGCATTTCGCCGCCAAGATGAAGGTTCAGTTCGAGATGCTCCGTCACAAGAAACAAGTGGTGAGTTGCGTGGCTCCGGCGGGGCTGACTCCGGTGATATACTCGAATGGAGATGTAGCCACCTGCGAGTTCTCGCGCCCCTTCGCCAATCTGTCCGATTACGAAGATGACTTCCTGGCTCTTTGGCAGTCCCCTCAGTCATGTGCGAACCAGGCGGCTCTCCGCCATTGTTTCTGCACCCATGCCTGCTTTTTGGTACCCAGCATGAGACGGGACCTGACACGCAACTTGAGGCTCTTAACCGATCTGTGACCGATACCAGCCCCTCTCTCTCCATCATCCTGGTTTCCTGGAACCGCCGTGAGGATCTCACCATGGCGCTGGACTCGATCTATCTGCAGGAGGATGTCTCACCCGAGGTCATCGTCATCGATAACGGCTCCACCGATGGTACCTTGGAAATGCTCCGTGAGTCTTTCCCCAGTGTGGTGGTGATCCACAATGACACCAACCGGGGGGCTTGTGTGGGCAAGAATCAGGGGATCCTCGCGGCCACAAGCGATTTCATCGCCTTCATGGACTCCGATGCGGTCCTGCTCAATCCGCGAACTCTTACCAGCCTGAGAGAGAAATTGTATTCCGATCCCAGCCTCGGAGCGGTGTCCGGCCCCATCTATATCGACTTTGAGCAACAGATTCCCTGGGTCTTCGGAATCCATCTGACTGATGACCTGTATATCGACTGGACAAAGACACGCGAGGGATATGGTGAGGCAGATGCTCTCTCCACCTGCTTTGTCATACTACCGCGTCTTGCCGCCCTGCGGGTGGGTGGTTTCGATCCGGTTTATTTCTACCAGCATGAAGACCTGGATTTCTTCATCCGCATGAGGAGACTGGGTTACCGCATCGAAGTGGTGGAGGGCTATCCCATCTGGCACCGGATCTCACAAGGGGGCCGTAAGCAGGGAAGGATGTTCTGGATGCACTTCCGCGAGGAGTGGCGTCACCAATACCTGCTCATTAAGATGCACGGAGCGCTCAAAGCCGCAGGGTTCTTTCTCAGGAACCTCTACGATTCCTCCCGCATGAGAGCCTATTATGTTCGTTATATCCGCCGGAGGAAGTTTGTGGCCTTGTTCATGGTGATGCCCATCTTCATGCTGTTGCTCAGTCCCTGGATCAGGATGCAACGGTGGCGGTCTCCGCTACGTGACCTTGAGGCTACTCCCAGCAGGGGAGGCAATCCATGCGGACAGTAACCCTTCTCGGTACCGGTCCTCTTCCCATTGAGCGGGATAGTTACATCTATTCCTCCTCGAACCGCACCTGGCAGATTGCCCGGGCCTTGTTGGATGCCGGACACCGGGTCCATGTCATCGCCTTCCGCCTTACCCGGGTACGGGATGGACAACGGATTGTGGACACGGAGCGCAGGGCATTCACCGAGGGGGCCTTCAGCCTCGATTCGGTCGAGGAGGTGACCCACTTCCGGAATGATGAGTTTCTACGGGAAAGAATCCGCGAGGTGGGAACCAACCTCTTGGTGGGAGTGAACTCCTTTCCGGCGGGGAGAGCTTGTGAACTTGGGTTGGATCTGCCTCTGTGGGCCGATATGAATGGCTTCAACATGGGGGAGGTTCAGATCCGTGCTCACCTAACCCATAACGATGATGCGATTTCTCATGGCTGGCATGAGGAGTCCATGGCGCTCAGCCGTGCGGATGTGTTCTCCTCAGCCAGCGCACGGCAACGTTATGCCCTCATCGGTGAACTGGCCGCGATTGGCCGTCTCCGCGCTGAAACCTGTGGGTACGAGTTCGTTCATGTCATCCCCAATGGCCGCGAGGACCCCCCCGCCTCCAAGATACCGTGTGACCTGCGTCTCCAGCTGGGCCCGGATGCGTTTCTCGCCCTGTGGGTGGGTTGTTACAACTACCAGTTTGATGTCGAGACCCTCTTTAAGGGGATGGATCAGGCCATGTCCATTCACCCAGGAATCCATTTTGTCTCCACGGGTGGACAAGTGGATGGTCACAACGAAACCACATTTTCAGGCTTTCTGGAGAGAGTCCATCAAAGCCCTCACCGGGACCGCTACCACTTCATGGGATGGCTGCCCTGGGATGAGTTCGATGCCCTGTTGCGCGCTTGCGATGTGGGCGTGACCATGGACATTCCATGTTACGAGACGGAACTTGGCGCGAGGAATCGTTTGACTGAAATGTGGCGGGTGGGACTGCCCGCCATCACCACTCCTGGACCAGAGATTGCCGAGGATGTATGCATGAGAGGAGCGGGTTGGGCAGTTCATGCCGGAGAGGCGGAGTCTCTCGCCAAGGCTTTGCTTACCGCCGCGAATGACCGTCTTGAATGCCGCCGCAGGGGATCTTTAGCTCGAACGATTTTCGAGTCCAGGTACACCATCAAGGCCTCAGTGGCCCCTCTTGTCCGCTGGGCGGACTCTCCCTGGACTGCTCCCGATCATGGGCTTCCACCACTTCTTTTTCATTCTCCGCCTGTGATGGAACTTACTCCACGGCCACGCCCATCCTCCAGGTTTTGGCGGTGGTTTGGAGGGTGAGCTGTTTCCACACCCCATCCCTAATGGGTTTTTCATCTTGTGAAGCGAGCAAACCCCTTCTACACAGCGCGATTATCTGGCATGATTCGTTCGCCTTTACGTCCGGAAAGTCCAGCTGGACGCTGGTTTCTGTACTGTCACAAGGCAAAAGAACACTGAGGGGGAAAAACGAATGGCTGAAAAGAAGGCAATGACCAAGTCCCAGTTGGTCTCCCGCCTGGCGGAGAAACATGGTGTGAGCAAGGCCGCGATCAAAGAAATCCTCGATGACCTGGCCCAGATTGCTTACAAGGAAGCCAAGGTGGGATTTACGGTTCCCGGAATCGGAAAGCTGGTGCTGGTCAGACGTAAAGCCCGTATGGGGCGCAACCCTTCCACTGGCGCTACGATCAAGATCCCGGCCAAGAATGTGGTCAAATTCCGTGTCGCTAAGGCCTGTAAGGACGCGATTGTTCCACCGAAGGGCTGAGCCGGCAGGGATAAGCCGATCCGCTAAGCGAGGGCTCTCCATTGGATATGGGGAGCCCTTTCCCTTGATAAGGGGGCTTTTCTAGTCTTGGGTGTGACGGGTTGCCAGCCTTTTGGCTTTTGTTATAGTCGCTGTTTGTTGCGGTTCCCATCAGGGTTGATCCGCGGTGAGGTGACCCCATCACCTCCGAATGTTCCACGTGTTTGCTCGAGGAGATTTTAATGAGCACGGTTGAGGAGAAAGTGATATCTATCATTGTCGACAAGCTTAAGGTCGACGCGGGCGAGGTGACTCTCGATAAGGAAATTGTCCGCGATCTGGGCGCCGATTCGCTGGACCAGGTCGAGTTGGTTATGGAACTCGAGGAGCAATTCGGCGTGGATGAAATCCCCGAGGAAGAGGCTGCCCAACTTAAGACGGTTGGAGATGTAGTCAAGTATGTGACCGCCAAAACCGCCGACGCCGGCTGATCAAGCCGGTCTGTCTCATCTACCTGGGAGTACATGACGGAATGTCTGTACGCGTTGTTGTGACTGGCTTGGGTGCCGTAACCCCCATCGGGATCGGAGTCGAAGAGTTCTGGGAAGGTCTAGTCAACGGGAAATCCGGGGGCTGCCGGATCAGCTATTTCGATCCAACCGCGTTTGCCACTCAGGTGGCCGCCGAGGTGAAGGGTTTCAAGGCGGAGGAGTGGGTTCCCGAGAAGGAAGTCAGCCGGACCGATCCCTTTGTCTGGTTCGGCATGGCAGCCGCCGAAATGGCAGTTCGTGACAGCGGCTTGGCTGAACTCCCAGGTCTGGATCCCACGCGAGTTGGCGTCCTGATTGGTTCCGGTATTGGTGGCCTCCAGACTATTGAATCCAATAAAGAGATTCTGTTGGCCAAAGGTCCCCGCCGGATCACGCCCTTCCTGATCCCGATGCTGATTGGAAACATGGCATCCGGCATGGTCTCCATCCGTTATGGCTATAAGGGACCGAATATGTCGATCGCGACTGCCTGCGCCACTGGAAACCATGCAATTGGCGAGGCTGCCCGCATTATCCAGCGTGGCGAGGCCGACATTATGCTGTGCGGTGGTGCCGAGGCCGCCATCACGCCGCTTGGACTGGCTGGATTTACCCAGATGAAAGCCATGTCGCGCAGGAACGAAGAGCCAGAAAAGGCTTCCCGTCCCTTTGACAAGGACCGCGATGGGTTTGTCGCGGGTGAGGGAGCGGGCGTGGTGGTCATTGAGGAGTTAGAGCATGCCAAGAAGCGGGGAGCCAAAATCTACGCTGAGGTGGCCGGCTATGGGCAGAGCGCGGATGCCTTTCACATGACCGCTCCCGCCTCGGATGGCGAGGGCGCTCAGTCCGCCATGCGCAATGCCTTGGAGGATGCCAGAATCTCTCCCGGACAAGTGGACTACATCAATGCTCACGGCACCTCCACCCCGATGAATGATGTCATCGAAACAGCGGCTATCAAGTCTGTATTTGGCGGCCATGCCCATAAGCTCAAGGTGAGCTCGACCAAGTCCATGACCGGCCATCTTCTTGGAGCGGCCGGTGGTATTGAATTCGTGGCCTGTGTTCTGATGTTCCAGCATGGAGCCATCCCACCAACTATCAACTATGAGACCCCTGACCCCGAGTGCGATCTCGACTGTGTCCCCAATCAGGCCCAGGAGTTTCATGGTGATTTCTGCATGTCTAATGGGTTTGGCTTTGGCGGACACAACGCAGTCCTCATCGCACGGCGGTTTCAAGGGTGAGTTTGGATGGTCTCGCGGGGACGGAAGAGCCTGAAGTCCTCCTACAGCAGCTCTTAAGTGATACGGGAATTACCCCGAACGACATCCATATCTACCGCCAGTCCATGACCCATTCGTCCTTTCTGAATGAACAGGGGCTGCCCTCCTGGGAAGGGAATGAGCGCCTCGAGTTCCTGGGGGATGCGGTTATCGGCTTGGTGGTGACCGAGGCTCTTTTCCAGCATTTTCCTGAAAAAAAAGAGGGGGAGCTCTCAAAGATTAAATCGGTTGTGGTCAGCCGTGCTACTCTCTCCCGTTGCGCGAAGGAAATCGGCCTTAGCCGTCCCCTCAAGCTGGGGGTGGGCGAAACCAAATCTGGAGGACAGGGACGTCATTCGATTCTCGCGGCTGTCTTCGAGAGTTTTGTCGGGGCGATCTACCTGGATCAGGGTTTGGAGGCCGCCAAGCGGTTCATCCTTAAACACCTCGACAGCCAAATGGAGGATCTTGGTAAAGACAATAGCGCCCAGGATGATAAATCACACCTCCAGGAGTTGATCCAACGCAGGACTGGACAGATCCCACGATACCGTGTAGTCCGCTCTGAGGGCCCCGACCATAATAAATGGTTCGAGGTTGAGGTCAGCCTACGTGGGATGACACTAGCCCGGGGTGAGGGATCGAGCAAGAAAAGCGCGGAACAGAGTGCCGCTCAGCGGGCGCTCTCCTTCCTCTCCGATCAGGGTGAGGATTTTCTAAACCAAGAAGGAGTTACCCACGATGAGGATTGAAACGGCGGAAAGGCTCAACCATCTTCCCGTCTATCTCTTTGATGACCTGGATAATCAGAAAGCGGCTGCTGTTGCCAAGGGGATCGATGTAATCGATCTCGGTGTGGGTGATCCGGACCGTCCCACCCCTGATTACATCATCGATGTCCTGTGCGAAAAGGTCCGCGATGACCGTTATCACCACTATCCCTCCTTTAAAGGACTGCCAGAGTACCGTCAGGCGGTGGCGGGATGGTACAAACGCCGTTTCGGTGTGGATCTGGATCCGAATTCGGAAGTGCTCTCCTTGATCGGCTCGAAGATCGGGGTCGCGCTGTTGCCTTTCGCCTTGTGTAATCCAGGCGATGTGGTGCTTATTCCCAATCCCTGCTACACCGCTTACCGTCCCGGCATCACCCTGGCAGGCGCGGCCATTCATGAGATGCCCTTGCGCGAAAAGAATGGTTTTCTCCCAGATCTTTCGGAGGTCCCCTCGGATGTGGCCAAGAAGGCCAAACTGATGCTTCTGAATCATCCCGGCAATCCGACCGCCGCGCTGGCGACCCCCAAGTTCTTTGCGGATGTGGTCGCTTTCGCCAATGACTACAACGTTGCCGTTTCTCATGACGCGCCCTATAGCGAAGCAACCTTTGATGGAGAGATCGCGCTTTCTTTCCTCCAGACTCCAGGAGCCAAGGAAGTGGGAGTCGAGTTCCATTCCTGCTCGAAAGTCTTCAACATGCCTGGCTGGCGTTGCGCTTATTGTTCAGGCAACTCCACGATTATTGGGGCATTGGGCAAGGTCCGCTCCAATATCGACATGGGGCAGTTCGAACCGGTTCAGTTGGCCGCCGCCGCCGCTCTTAATGGCTCGATGGATCATCCCCAGCGGATGGCCAAGATGTACCAGGAGCGCCGCGATGCCCTTTGCGGCGGCCTGGATGAACTGGGTTGGAAAGTGATCTGGCCGAAGGCCACCTTTTTTGTTTGGACCCGGGTTCCCTGCGAAACCAAGAGCGGCGAATTCGCCAAGGCGTTGCTGGAGAAAGCGGGAGTATTGGTTTCTCCTGGAAGCGCCTTTGGGAGCATGGGCGAGGGCTATATCCGCATCGCTCTGACCGTCGAGGTGGACCGGATCAAACAAGCAATAGAGAGGATCAAAGCGGCTGGATTCGTATATCGGTGAGTTGGATGGAAAGCAGTATCAGAGCAAAAAGAATGCACTAGATCTATTGTATCTCCCAAGAGGAGGGTTCCATTGGTATGATTGAGGCGAAGGATCCTTTCAAGAAGTATGGATTTTTGAGGTAAAGGAGGGTTGAACGGTTTATGATGCCAGATGTTGAACGTATATATCGTTTACATATCTCATCCCTTTCTCCTGAATCCCGGTTGGAACTCATCGCGAGGATGGCGGAGGATCTTGCGATTGCTGCTACAGCTTCAACTCGCCCTCGTTGTTCCCGTATTTCGGAGTTGCATGGGCTTGGAAAGGAAATCTGGGAAGGCATTGATCCCGACCAATATGTTGAGTCTTTGCGAAGCGAGTGGGATGAACGGCTTTGAAACCCCTTGATGTTGTTTTGAAAGGTATTACCCACTTGGGACTTGATACTAGCCCAATCATCCATTTTATAGAGAGCAATCCTAAATATGACAACTCGTTATTGGATGTTTTTTCAAGGATCGATTTAAAAGAGATTGTAGGGGTGACATCCATGATCACCCTCTGTGAAGTACTCGTTCACCCCCTTTCAAAGAATAATACGGGTTTGTACATACGATACTGCGAACTACTCTTGGAGAATTATCACTTCTCAACCATTCCCATCACAGCAGATGTTGCAAAAAGAGC
>CAZORO010000256.1:0-7840 GCA_964581845.1 uncultured bacterium | reverse complement strand
CGGGATAGAGAGTCCGGGGTTTGCCGCCTTGGCCGGGGCGGTATTGGCTGAAGAAGTGATCGAAAGCGAGAATCAATGTCCGGCTACCGCCTGCTTGGGCGTTCTCGCAGATCTGACGTAGACTCTTCATATCGGCTGGGCCGCCCAATGTCAGATTGATCTGCTTGTCCGGATCGCCCAAATCAATCAATTCCTGGTCAGTTACAAGGATGATTCCGGCGCGTGGGATCTGAAAAGCCCAGGCCCCTGGATAGGTCACCAGCTCACCTTTGTATAGATTTTCCGGCATTCGGCCAGGCATGGTAGTTTCTCCTTCCGCCAACGCTATAATCGGGAATGCCATCATCAGAATCACTGTGGCCAAAAACATTGTTCGGATAGTCATAGAATCTCACTCCTTGGAGAAATGGATACTGGGAGATGATTGTAAGATGGATCAGGGCACCGGGGATACCCGAAGATAGAAGCGGGATAAACAAGGCTGGTCTCTGAGATTGATATCCCACAGACAATAACAATCCTGGAGGTAGAACAATCATGGCAAATGAACTCACGGAGAAACTAATCGAGCAGCTCCTCAAGGCCGATAGCCCCACGATCTCGAATGCGATCGAACAATTCAAGGTTCGTTCACGGCGGGAAGGTTACATGGGACCTCAGATCCAATGCCGGTTTCCAGACCTTGGAAGGGAGATCGGGTATGCGGTCACCTGCACGATTGTGGAGTACGACGAAAACTATCCTCCAGACCCGAAGGAGCGTTACAGATGGCTAGAGGCGATTTCTGCCTCGCCCAAACCAGTAATCTGTGTGGTGAAGGATTGCTGCCACCGCAAGGGGTGGTCCTCACATTGGGGGGAAATCCTGGGAACCCAAGTCCAGGTTTTAGGAGCACGCGGCATCATCACCGATGGAGCGGTGCGCGATCTGGAGGCGCTTTATGCCATGAAGATGAAAGTCTGGAGCGAGCATATCGTGGTATCCCACGGCCACATTGATGTGGGGCTCGCTCAGGTTCCGGTCGAGGTGGGTGGATTGGTCGTTCATCCTGGAGACATCCTCCACGCTGATTGCAATGGAGTGGTCTCAATCCCGAAAGAGATTCTCGAAAAATTACCTGATGCGGTGGATGAAGTCCTCACGCGAGAGCGTGATATCATCACCAGTCTCCGCACGAAAGGGTATGACTTCGAGGCTCACCGGAGGTCGATTGAACACTAGAAACTCGTCTAACGGACAACCGACCTCACCCCCCAACCCCCCCTCTCCCACACGGGGAAGGGGGAGCTCCCCCTCGCTCAGCGGGAGAGGGGGTTGGGGGGGGGTGAGGTCCACTGTTCATCACTAATCCAGTAAAGCAATACAAGGCGATTGAAATCGCCACTCCGCAAAATGCTCCTAATTCACTCCGCCATCAAGGTGACCTTCTCGCCCGGTTCCGCCTGGTCACGAGCTCCAGACTGAGTGAAACGTTGGTTGGTCTTCATGAGCTGGCGGACTGGTTCATCGAAAGTCACGGGATCAAACTCTCCCGCCACTCCGATCCCCACTTCCAACCCATCTTCT
Source organism: uncultured bacterium (assembly GCA_964581845.1). Classification (GTDB taxonomy): domain Bacteria; phylum Hinthialibacterota; class Hinthialibacteria; order OLB16; family OLB16; genus OLB16. The sequence continues at coordinate 6,274 of CAZORO010000256.1, read as the reverse complement.
TCTTTAAAGACCTCCCGCTCGGAAGCTGTGAAAGGATAGCCATCCAAAGCGATGGAGGTGAAAGCAATCTCATTGGCTCCCTTAACCAGGAAGGGATTCAGATCGCAGTGGAAATCCGGCGACATGATATCTGCGATGGGTACTCCATTCACGGAGACCTGGATCATGTGCCCCGTGAAACGTCCATCGGAATAGAGGACATATTTGCGTTGAAGCTTGGCGGGATTGGGATTGTCATTCAATGTAAAACGCATCTCGACCACACTTTCACCGGCTCGATGGGTGGCAGTCCTCATGTAATGGACTGTTTTTTCGCGTAGCTCGATGGAATAGTTTCCGAAGGCCCCGGTAGGGGTACGCTTATATTCAGGACCTATAATGATGTTGAGGACCGAATTTGGGGCAACATTGGGGGCACGCCGCTCATCATCGATAGCAGTGAACTTGACCAGATTAAGACCCCGCCGGAGATAGTTGGAGACCTCTATGGTTTCTCCAGGCTTCTTGATGGTTGCAATCGTCTGTTCGTTGATTACTACCTTGATCCGGTAACCCACCTGGCTTCCCTCACTCATCAACCAATAGGGACAAATCAGGCCATTGGGTGTAGGACCTCCCCCTGTCAGCTTGGGCATCAGGTCAATGGCAAATGCGGTCATACCCATGAGTCCCAGGACAAACAGGATTAAACTGACTAGCGCTACTTTTTTCATCTCGCACACTCCCCAAACAGATTCATCGGCTCCCGCCATTGGTCAGTATCGGCAGAATCTTACCATACCAGAGAGTTTAGACTTATATCCACTAGCTTCTATTCATTTCTATGTTTATCATTCCCACTCTAGTAGGTAGAATAGAACAAACCCATCCCTTTGGCACCACGATCAAGGGGTCCCATCCTCAGGAGTTGAATTCCAGCGGTGTGTATTCGACCATGGCCCTAATCTTTGAATTATTCTGGAGGATCTTGTGCCAAACCGTATTAACACCTGGAACCGGCGTGATTTTACACTGGCCCTAGCTGCCACAGCTGGATCGTTAGCCGTAGGGGAAACATTCCCCTCGGCCCAATCCACTGGATCCGTACCAGTGAAGAAACGCAACATCAAGTTGGGCTTCGATAATTTCTCGGTTCGTGCCTTTGGATGGAATGCCTCTCAGCTTCTGGATTATGGAGCCAAGTTGAAGGTTGATTCGATTCTCTGCTCGGATCTGGGGGTCTACGAGAGCTTTGAAGAGAAGTATCTGCGGGACTTGAGGGCCAAGGCGGAAGGTCTCGGCATCGATCTTCAAGTGGGTACGGTCAGTATCTGCCCAACTTCAGGGACCTTCAACAACAAGTATGGGGCCCCTGACGAGCATCTCTCCCTTCTCATTCGCATTGCCAAAGCTCTTGGCTCACCGGTGGCACGTTGTTATTTGGGGCATGGCGGTGACCGGCTCCGCGAGGGGGGAATCCGGACACACATGGCCGTCATGGTGGAGGTTCTCAAGAAGGGGAGAAAACAGGCGGTCGAAGCGGGCATCAAGATCGCTATCGAGAACCATGCGGGAGACATGCAAGGGTGGGAGTTGGCCGAGCTGATTGAGTCCGCCGGAAAGGACTTTGTGGGAGCGACCATGGATTCGGGGAATGCCACTTGGGTGCTTGAGGATCCGATGACCAATCTCGAAGTTCTGGGTCCCTATGCTGCGACCACCGGGATGCGGGACAGCGCAGTGTGGGAAACTGAGAAAGGCGCGGCGGTGCAGTGGACCAATCACGGCGATGGACAAGTGGATTGGGTGGCTTATGTGGACCGGTTTGAGCAACTCTGTCCAGGCGTGACTTTCATACTTGAGGTCATCTCCGGCGGTCCGCGTGAGTACAATTATCTGGAGGATGATCTTTGGAAAGCCTTTCCCGAAGCCCGCGCCAAGGACTTCATGAAATTCCTACGCATGGCGAAAAAGGGCAAACCACCAGTTGCTCCCGAAGGCATCCCCACCGGAAGCACTCCCAAGGAGAGCGAACAACTCAAACAGGCCTTCGATCTCGAACAGAGTCTGGATTATTGCCGAAGAGTGCTAGGATTAGGGCTAAAAGTGTAATGCACTCAGGGCACATCGTATTGATAGAAGACTCGGATGAGTGACCAGTTGACTATGATCTATTGGAAAGGCGAGAAGTTTTGGCTTGGTAAACTCAAAGAACACCCCGAGATCATGACTCAGGGGAGAACCCTCAAGGAGCTTGAGGAGAACTTGAAGGACGCCTACCAGATGATGGTGATGGAGGATGTACCTGAGACCTACCTTGTCAAAGCAATCTCTCTATGAAGAGCATTTCCCCAAAGCAGCGCTAAGCCTCTCAAGCAACACCCTCCGTCCTAAACTCTTCTCCAGGATCGCCACGGTCGAATTGATGGGCGGTGAGAAGGTCCGTCCCGTGACCGCCAAGCGTACTGGCTGAGCCACCTTTCCAAGCCCCATTCCCAACCTTCCGGAGAGCTCCACGAAGAACTTGTGAATCGCCTCCTCATCGGGAAGTGGGTCATTGGCCTCGATCCAGGCACGTACCTCCTCTAGCGGTTTGCGGGCCTCAGCGGTGAAAAGCTTGGCCACCGCTTTTTGATCATACTCAATGGTCTCGTTCAAAAAGGGGCGCGTACAATCCGTCAATTGGACCAAGGTTGAACTCCGAATTTGGCAAGCCGAAACAAGTGTTTCAACCCACCCACGGTTTTCGGGGGCTTTTAGAAGGGTAAGGTCAGGGACCTCGGGGAAAGATTCTGGCACTCCCGGTCCCACCTCAAGATAGATCTTGTCTCCTTCGAGGTGCTCCAGGTGGTTCAGCCAGGCATCTGTCAATGCTGGAACCGAAAGCAGACGGATATGCTCTCCATTCAACCACAGCAGCTTCTCTGGATTGAAGACCGCTGGAGATTTTCCAATCGCCTCGATGGTGAACTTCTCGATCATCTCCTCCATTTGGAACACTTCCTGATCGCCATGGGCCCATCCCAAACGGACCAGGTAATTGCACATCGCTTGCGGCAGGTACCCCATCGCACGGTAAGCCAGGAGCGAGGTGGCCCCATGACGTTTGGAGAGCTTCTGTTTGTCGGTACCGAGGATCATCGGCAGGTGGGCATAGCATGGCGCCTCCCAACCCAAGGCTTCAAAGAGAAGAATCTGCTTGGCCGTGCTTGGCATCAGGTCATTGCCACGAATCACGATGGTGACTCCCTGGGCATGGTCATCCGCCACCACCGCGAACTGATAGGTGGGGATTCCATCGGATTTGGCAATCACATAATCATCCGTCCCGGAGTTATCGAAGGTCATGGTTCCGTAAATCAGATCGTCCACCACGACAGCCCCATCCTCCGGAGTCTTTAAGCGGATCACAGCCCCCTTCGGGTTCACATCCTTGCGGTCCCGGCAATGGTTATCGTAACGGGGATTCTCACCTGCCGCCTGTTGGCGCTCACGGAGATCATCGAGACGTTCCTTCGAGCAATCACAATAATAAGCCTTGCCATCGCGAATCAGTTGATCGTAAAGGCTCTGGTAGTACTCTTGCCGTTGGCTCTGGTAGATGGGAGGTTCATCGGAGGTGATTCCCACCCAGGCAAATCCCTCCAGAATGGACTTGGTGTATTCCTCTTTGCTACGTTCGCGGTCGGTGTCCTCGATGCGGACCAGGAACTTACCGCCGGTGTGACGGGCATGGAGATAGTTGAAAAGGGCGGTGCGTGTCACCCCAATGTGCAGATAACCTGTCGGAGAGGGGGCACAGCGGACACGGACGGACATGACGAAACTCCTAAAAAGAATGAATCAATCGAACACTAATGGAAGTGAAACCAGAAGCGTAGGGGGATGAAAATCAATACATATACCACAAATTGACGGACAACGGCCAATCTGTCCCATTCTCTCGTCCGGGTGATCCCTTTTCGCTGAGCGGATGCCCGGTGGATCCAGTCCCTGTTGTGAAACCGAGTGGGACAACTGCCTTGCGAAAGTTATAAAGGATCTTCTCGGAATTGCCCCATGGGAAATCTCCATCGATTTTTTCAAGTGACTCTCCATCCATACAAAGGTCCGGAAAGTCCACGGAAAGGGAGCCATCCACCAACGCGCCACCATTGGCAGCATCGAAAAGAGCCAGGTTGTCACCACCATTTGAGAGCGCGCCAGCCTCAAGAACGATGGGAGTGAGGATCCGTACACCCGGGGGGAACCGCCATAAACCGAAATCCGAACGTCCCCAGAGGTTCACGATGACATATTCGCTGGCCGCAAGGATGGTTCCCTCCGGGAAGAGGCACTTCCCTTCCCCCTGGGCTGGATAAACATCGTCATCCGAAAGATACCAACCTGAGATGTCTATGGGTGTGGTACCCGTGTTGTGGAGCTCCACCCATTCGATGTCATCACCACGGTTGTCATAGAGGATTTCGCAAATCGACACTCGTGGCTTTTCATAGGAGACATTCCGTGTTTGCGGATCCTCGATAGGGTTTTCATTCGAGGCGTCCTTCACCCCAACCACGCTGAGCTGGTGTTCCACCCCTGCCTGAAGGCGTCCAGGGAAAGTGAGAAGCACCTGAGTCCCATCCTTGATCGTAGCCAACAGGGGAACCGTTGGGCCGGGAGTCATGGTGTAATTATCTACAGCCTCCGAGCTTATTTTTTCGAGTATCTTATCGAAGGTTAAAAGGAGTTGCTCACCTCGTACAAATGAGGCGGATGTCAGAAGCGGCGGGAAAAGGTCTGGATCATACCCGGCAAGTTGCCCGAGGAGGTAAGCCCTGCGAGCGGTGATATAAGCCCGCAGGGTGTTGTATGCATCATTGATCTGACTACGCCGGTTATCCCGTTTGCTTTTAATGTATGACTCGAGCTGAGTGAGATCAGCAAGGAGGAGATACCTTAAAGACTCAATTTGCGGGAAGAGCACTTCTTCAGTAAAAGACTTGTCCAACTCGCTTCTGAGGCGCAATAGGAATTGGAGATAGAAAGTCTCATCCTTGTGTAGAGGGGACAGGATGGGACCAGGTGAGCGTGTAACCCCCGAAGAAATTCCGGTAATGGGATAGGTCAGAGGGAACTCCGTGTAGAAGGAGTTGAGATCCGTGTATCCCCATGCCTTATCCTGATCCCACGGTAGGATTTCCCACCGGTCCTCTGGATGGGGGCCTTTGTACATCCAATGGTTGTTGTGATACCCATCCCAATTGGTGAGCAACATGGAGGCCACAGAGTAGCTCATGAAGTTTTCATGGTTCAAGCTGGATTCAATGACCATACGGCGTTCGTATGGATTCGATGTCTGAATCGCGCTTTGGAGCGCATAAATCGCTGTGGTTCCGAGCTCTTTATTCATGTGAGGTTCCCATACTGGATTCACATAGTTCCTTTTGAAGAGCACTCCCCCCAAATCCCTCCCATTCCGTTCGAGGAGGTCCTCATTGATCTGCTCGATTCCCAATTGTTGGGTTTGGGTGGGATTGGATCCGGAAGGCGGGACAATCACTCTGAACCAGTCCGCACGGGGAGAAAGCACACCGAGATGCTCAAAATACCAGAAGGAAAGATCCTCACGGTGTGGAGCGCTGATCCCCGCTGTCAAACCTGCTTGTGGGCGTTCGGGAATAAGATTTAAAGTCACATTATCACGGTACTCCTGGCCTTTGATGAAACGGATCTTTTCCCCATTGCGCGAAGCCTCCACATAGGCTCCATCATAGTTGAAGGGGAAATCCATACCCGGATCCTGGATGACCACTCCGGAAACGATCATAGATACTTCTGTCAGCCGGGTGGCCTGTTTTGTGAACTTCCACAAAATTGGGAGAGCAGCGTTCACCTCTCCGTTATAAACGAAAAAGGATTCATAGGGACGCCTTTCCGCGCGATGCGGGAGGAAAAGGGAACCGCCATCCGCCAGGTCCACTTTCAGGTTAAAACGGACCAGGGATTGGGAGGGAAAACTGGAGAGTTGGACCTCATAGGTCATCGAGGATACATCTTGACAGTAAAGCTGCATCATCATTGTCTTGAGGCTGGGTGATCCATAGGAGGAGACAGGCATTCTCCAGACTTCGTAACGGAAGGTAACCCCATTTATCATCCCGGTATTGTCCAAGCGGACACGAACGATCGGTTGATCGGATGAATGAGGGGTTGCCGGCACGATCTGGTGTGAAAGTAAGAGCGGATAGGGGGGAGTTCCTGTTACGCTATTGGCCTCTCCCGCTGTCCCATCACTGCTCAAGGAAGCACG
>CAZORO010000255.1:0-7844 GCA_964581845.1 uncultured bacterium | reverse complement strand
GGCAGCGTGGAGGTCCTTCCTGGGAGAGGTGGCAGATTAAGGAGACCGGGAAAGGTCCATCAGTGTGGGAGGTGCGCGAGACCGATTTCTATCCAACCTTGGGTGATTATCCGAGCGAGGTTGTGCGTCTGGTGATCCCACGGGAAGTGTTGACCGGCGAGGTGAAATACTTTTTAGCTCCTCCTACATGCTGGGGGCTATAAATTCGGGTAAACCGCCACAGCAGTGGTAAATGATGTCGATGAATGTCTGAGCTTTACGGTAACCGAAGGCTAACGGAACAAGCCGGAATGGACCGGCAACACACCCTCTCAGCCTCCGTCTGGGGTGTATAGTAACTCCCATCCGGAAGGGACCATTCCCACTCATCACCCACTCGAGGAGCAGTCGTTACCATTCAGCTGCGCAATACCCATCCTCCCATCTCTGACTGCCCGAAAATTTCCATGGTAGGGGTGGGCATTATAGGTGGAGTTTGGTTGATTTGAGGACGACTACCACTACCCGGACAAGCAAGGGGGATCGAGCGGGTTACTTCTGATTGAATCCAAGGAGTTTGAAAGGGAGTCTTTTGTGCTTGTCTGCATCAACCCTCTACCCGCCGGTTGACATAATCAGCCAGGGTCAAAATGGTGATGAATCCCTGGTGATCTCTGCCAGCGGCTCCACGTAACCCATCTAGAAGGAAAAAGGAGAACACACCATGACCAAGTTGGTCATCTTAATAGGAGACCTCACCGGGACCACAGGGAAAAAGGTGACCAGACCACGAGCTTGACGGAGTTACTCGGTGAAAGAACTACTGACCTCTTCGGCAGCTCCCCGTCCTAACCGTAGCGGTTCATTTCGGCAGGCATCCACGACCAAGAGCCGCTTGGCAGCTTTGCAGTAGACTGAACTGAGGAGTTTTTGGATCCGGGCAATAGACAGGGATGTCCCTCCGGAGCCGTAGGTCGAAGGTTCCAATCCTTTCACTCATACCATAATAATCCTCGGCATTCTTAAATTTTCTCGAATTTCACCAAACAGCCTTTGCTCGATATCGTTCCTAAACACCCTCTAATATGGCTTGTCTAGCAAAATTCTGGCAACATACTGGACGTCTGTGACAGGAATGATCATCTCTTTGGTGACAAATCCTTACGAGGGGAAAAACATCGGGGGAATCGCATAACGATCTCTCCGGTACTGGCACATTCGAGCCTCATAGAGGGTCTTGAAGGGTATAGAAGGACTTTTGTAAATGAAAACCATGTCCGGGACGGGAACCTAGCCCCAGCAGTCCCAGATCTACACAGTATCAAAGGCTAAAATGGTATTAATGAAATCGAAGACATAACAAAATAAAGGATTCCCGCCTTTGTGGGGATGACAGAACTGGCCTAATCTTCAGAAGATCGTCATTCCCGTGAAGGCGGGAATCCATTGTTGATCGCAACCCGGCGTCTCGGTAAATGAACCTGCAGCGTTTCACGTAGACACTCCAACTTCTCCTTCAATGAGTAAGGTGTGTGAATATAGTCGCACTCGTATTGGAAACCTAGACGTGAATCCCGTTTCACCGCAAGGAGAGCTAACTCTGTGCGTTCGATCTCTTCACTCAGGATCGTCTCCATTCGATCGAGAATGAGGCCCGCCTTCTGAGGGTCACGCTGGGAATTCAATTGGAGACGGAGATCCTCAAATTCAAGGATTGCATGACTACTAAGCATCATCCGGTGAATCTGTTCAGCGGCGATCACTTCGCGCAGAGCCTGTTCTTTTTTGGATGCCGGACTGTTGAGCGCCGACTGGCGGTACAGTTTCAATCCCTGCTCCATCTTGTCCGCCGCCAGCCGGAGATATTTCAAAAAGACCGGCAACACACTTGCTTCTCCTGACATTTCGATACCAGAAACGCTCCTGGCATAGAGTTCAGCTCGATTTGTTTGGTTTGTAAAATCAGGGACGAAAACCAAGCGGGTTAGAGTATACGGCCAGTAGGGATTAATCTCCGCACCCAGGTATCCCATCCACATCGACTCATCAAGCCAGGAGTACTTGAAGGTTGCAGTCCGTGCCGGAGGCTCCTCAAGAAACAGAGGATTCCCGATCGCGTTGTTGGTTCCCATGTTCGGCCCTGTGTCCGGAACCAGTCTTATCGCTTGGCTGAAGAGATCCCAGGCTTTTAGAACGTTTTCCTTTTGCTCCTCTCCGAATATCCGTGCAGCTATCGCGTTGAGTAACTCATCAAGAGAAGGAGAACCGCTCCAGCAATACCAAGCTCGCAGCTCGGACATGAAGTTCGGGGTGAAACCGGTGGTCCAGCTTTCCAAAGTACCATTCACACCATATTCCTCCAGTGCCTTATACCGCGCATACCATTGATAAGGAAAAGGATGATAGGGGATCGTCTGAAACTGCGCGCCACAGACAAAAGTCTGGGCATTGGAATAGACCTTCATGCCCCGTTTCCTGGCTTCCTCAATCTGAGCTTGAGTTACTTCCGCGGGTCCGATCTGGATTATCGCATAATCGCGCAGATGTCCCCGGAATCCATCCCACTCAAAACTCTTTCCATTCTCCCAAGTCAGCAATGGGATCGTGTCAGATGGTAGTTGCTGAATAAAAAAACGTTTAATGCCAGCATTTTGCGGACGGAAGTCGATGTTGTATTCCCACGGGAGGATTTCAATCGAAGGATTCACACGGTGGCATTCCTCCGCTACGATGCCTACAGCCCGGCCCCAGTTCTTGGCCCAATCCCTCATATATTCCTCACTAGCTCCATGACCACCGCCCCATTGCTTGTACCAGAAGCCTTCCGTGAGAAGAACATAACCCTGAATTTCTGGGAACTCCTCTACGATATTCCGCACAAGTTGCCTCAGACCGGCCTCGCTTTCTGGGGTTCCGAGGTATTGGTAAATGATGGGTGTGTAAACCTTAATGCCATAGCGGGCAGCCCGGCTGATCAAATCATGGATACGTGCCGGATCCTGTTTACGAATCCTGTACAAGATCCGTGCATAAAAATCAGTTGAAGTTTCGGCTGTGGTCCGGTCTCCATTGGGATTGGCCATCGGCGATACATAAATGGCATCGAATCCAGCATGGGACAGGTGGGAGAGAAGGGGGTCTGGAAATTCCATCCAACCCATCCATGATTGCACCATACGTGTCTCATAAAGGGAGTGACGAACCGCGTGCAGGTTCCCCGGCAGGAAGGGCGCTTCACGTAAATTCATCCGGGCTTCCAGATTATATAGGCCATACATAACACCACGTTCGTCATAACCGCATATGGCCACCTGATTCGGCGCTACAACAATCTCATAATCCTTAGGTCCCTTTAGTGATAATCCAATTTGAGGCATCTGATCACGCGTTCCCGCAATGATGCTTTGATTATGGTTACACCAATCATCCAATGAATCCCTTCCATCGATTTCGACCCGGATCTCCATCGATGTGAGCAAATAATCCTGAAAGTCCTGAACCGCGTTCCCGAGAATCATCGAGCTGTTCCGGTTCCAGACTAGCTTCCACCCTTGGTCTGGAAGGACCAACTCGCCGGCCAAGGGGGTGTTTCCAGGGGAACGTCTATGGAAATGTACAGGCCCTTCGGAGAGACGTTTGTGGTAGTCATAGAGCTCCTCCTCCGGGAGTACCCGTTCCACTTCATGTGCAAATTCCCTGGTTGTCACGGCACCCATTTCAGCTGTTCCGCACAAGAACCAGGCAAGAAAGAAATGTAAACATTTCTGTAGTACAGATTGGTTTGGTTTCCATAGACGCCACCTCGCATTAAAATGATGTAGAATATCGAAGACTGAGTTTCCCCTGTAGCAAGTTAAGGTATATCGTCTTTTTCGTAAAGCAGCCATGGTGATACCGATACAATCACTCAAACCATCATTTTCCATCTGATTGAACCTCCCACACCCATGGATACTCCGATTGAATCACAGGAGACTGATATCAATAAGTGTTAAATCATCCTCAAGGCGCACAGAACTGGAATAAGTCAAGAGCTTCCTTTCCAGGGATTTTATATCGATGTCTTTCTCGGGATACCCAAGATCCTGCAAGATCTTAGCGAATCCCTCGACCTCAAGAATCACTCCTTCCGAGTTTTGAATCTCATAGGCCCCATCGCTGAAGGCAAGCAGTCGATCCCCTTTATCAATAGGAACAGTCAGAGTCTGATAGGAAACATCTTCCACGATTCCGAGAGGTAAGCTGGACAAGCAATATTCCTCTTGAGCCCCATTTGACCGGAAAACAAGAACAGGCGGACCTCCAGCTGGTGATAGCTGGAGTTCCTTGTTCTCAAGATCGATCAATCCGCAGACAGCTGTTGCAAACGAAGTATCCTTGACAACTTTTTTGAGTTCATTGTTCATCGTGGCAGCAAAAACTCCTTGTTCCAACAATTGAAAACAATATCTGCCCCACAAAGAGCTCAGCAGCATTGTATAAAGCGCAGCCGCCATCCCATGGCCGGTGACATCCGCAAGCATGAAACCATACCGGGAAGCATCCAGCTGTCTGATGGCATAGAAATCACCACCCACGAAATCATGCGGCATATACAGGGTCTTAAAACTGATGCGTGGATCATCCGGTAATTGTTGTTCGAGTGTCAGTGTTTGGATTATCTGGGCTTTGGTCAAATCAGCCAGAAGTTCCTCTGCTTCAAGGAAAGTCTCAACCCCGCCAACGATTTCACCTTTATCATCCCTGATGGGGGCAACCGAAACCAGTGTTGGCACCCGCTGGCCATCCCTTGCCATGGCAAAGATAATCATTGGAACCCTGCTCGATTCTCCGGTTACCATGGCACGGTGCAATGGGCAGAATTCATCCGCGCATAATAAGTGGCCATCCTTGTCAATGTGGCAGAGAATATTATCCATGCAATGATGTCCGACAACCTGCTGTTCGGTCCAACCTGTTATGTTTTCAGCCGTTTTACTCCAAAACAAAATCCGCCGGTCCCTGTCACAAACATAGACTCCCTCATTAAGAGAATTGAGTATAGAACTTGTCGATGTCAGTGGATTGATCACGGTAATGGCTCCTTATTGGGGCTAAATTGAGAGTCGTGGGAAATATGGATGTACACAAACCATATTCTATCAACAAACAGGTGTTGCTTCCGAGTTTAGTATGGCAAACCTTGTCTGCTGAAAACTCTGGAATACCCACCGCTTCCCTTCTCTCTTCCGCTGGATGGGCTTTTCAACCAGATTACATCGTTAACACAAGATATCATATAGGAATCAGACGAGAGGGATCAGAGAATGTGGCTTAAATCTGCTTGTGATAGGCATAACGAGTATGGTTCTTCACTCATTTTTTGTAAGCCATTTGAGAAATCAAACTAAGGTGGCACAAGGCCCGCCAAGATCAAATCCCCTAGCTACCGCCATTCATCGATCTCCTTTTTGCTTTTTCCCTCTTAACCCCTCTCTCATTAGTTCCAATAGGAGTATGATTCCGACGGGTGGAAACTTCTTGAACGCCAAGATGGAGTTCAACGGTCTCCGAGGTGGCTTCTTCTTGATGCAATGAACACGTGGCCACTCCCCGAATCACCCGCCTAAAATTGGTTTTACCATGAACTATGCCAACGGGCCAAATACAGAGGGCGCAAAAAGAAAGGCCTTGGCTCCAAAACCCCTGGAGAACCAGAGCGGCGAAAAAGGAATTGTCTTCCCCCCGGGGAGCGTCAATTCCTTCACAGCCCGATGGATTTTTCTTTTTATGGCTGGATTGATCATCGTATGCGGTGCTGGTTGGTTCTCCGCGCGTCAAGCTGACCGGTCGTTGCGAGCAGATCTTCTCCTCCAGGCACGTTTAGTTATGAAAATGGTTGACCATCAGAGCGTGGCGGTCCTGACCGGAACAGAGAAAGACTTGAACAATCCCAGATATCAACACCTTAAAGAGCTTTTCACCCAGACCCGGTATGCGAATCCCCACTGCCGTTTTATCTATTTGATAGGCAATGGAGAGGATGGTCAAATATTCTTTTATGTGGACTCCGAACCCGCTGACTCGAAAGACTACTCACCTCCTGGTCAAGTTTACTCCGAAGTGGAACCAGGGATTAAAGAGGTATTCACCTCCCATCGAGAGATCGCATTTGGACCCTATACAGACCGCTGGGGAACCTGGGTCAGCGCTCTAGTCCCATTGGAGATATCCTCACACGGCGCCCCGGTGGTATTGGGCATGGATGTGGCCGCACAGGAATGGATCTGGACTGTCCGCAAGCGTGCCGTGGTGCCAGCGGTATTGATCTCACTTGGGGCTTTGCTCACACTGTTAACCTTCCAACTCCTTCTCTCAATCCGGGAAATCCGAGCTGGAGAGAAACAGCTGATCGAGAGCCTTCAAACATCGGCGGACTTGGCAGCTGCGATCCCCTCCGGATTATGGATTTTTAAGTACCTTGCTCCAGACAAGCTCGTCCTTGTCAGTGGCAATGAGGCAGCCCAGCGGCTAACGGGGATCTCCTTGGCGCAGTGGGCCAACCACGAACTAACCGAGATATGGCCCAATTCTGGCAGAGATGGAGTTGCCACCAAGTACCTGGAGGTAATAGAGACAGGGCGGACCTTTGAAGCGGATAACCTACCCTATAACGAACAAGGGAAATCCGGGTATTTTTGGGTCCGGGCCTTTGCCATTCCAGGGGGGAGGCTGGCAGTAGCCTTTGAGGATATCACCGAACGTTTACAGGCGGAACAGACTCTACGGGAAGCACACCGCCGACTAGCTGATATCATCGAGTTTCTTCCGGATGCCACCTTCGTGATTGACCAAGACAAGAAAGTCATCGCCTGGAATCGAAGCCTTGAACAGTTAACCGGGGTTCCCAAGGAATCGATCCTGGGCAAAACCACTTACTCCCTCTGTTTCTATCCTGAAATCCGTCCCATCCTTATCGACATTGCCATAGACCCCTCCGGAAGAACACAAGTCCATTATCTTTCAATTGAAATCAAAGGGAATGAGGTTTTTGGTGAATCATATGTTCCAAAGGCTTGGGGTGGCAAAGGTGCTTACTGCTGGGCGGCAGCCAGCAAACTTTTTGACACCGAGGGAAATGTAGTTGGCGCCATTGAGTCGGTCCGTGATATTACTGAACGCAGACGAGCTCAAGAGGAAACTTACGAATGGAAACAACGTTATGATTTATTGGCCCGTTCGGCGGGAAACATTGCCTATGACTATAATGTGATGAGCGGACAACTCGTCTGGGGAGGAAGTGTAAGCGCCCTCCTCGGCTATGCCCCAGAGGAATTAACGGGTGAGATCAAGCAGTGGGAAAATCTAGTTCATCCACAAGACCGTGAACGAGTCGCTGATCTCCTTCACCAAGCGGCGAGCGAGGGCACTGTTTTCCAAACAGAATACCGGTTCCAGCACAAAGATGGCCATTACGTCCTTATGCAAGATACAGGTTATCCGCTAATGGATACCCAAGGGAAAGTGGAACGGTATGTCGGGGTCATGATGGATATCACGGAGCGGAAGCAAGCCGAGGAGGAGCGCAAGATCCTCGAGGCACAGCTTCTCCAGGCTCAGAAGATGGAGTCCGTGGGAAGACTGGCAGGCGGTGTGGCCCATGATTTCAACAACATGCTGGTGGTAATCCTGGGCCATATCGAGATGGCTCTGGAGCAGGTGAATCCATCCCAACTCCTCCACTCCGACCTTCTGCAGATTCAGAAAGCCGCCCAGCGTTCCGCTGACCTCACACGGCAGTTGCTGGCTTTCGCCCGTAAACAAACCGTCAATCCGAAAGTTCTGGATCTCAATGAAACGGTCTCAGGAATGCTACAGATGCTTCA
>CAZORO010000254.1:0-7845 GCA_964581845.1 uncultured bacterium | reverse complement strand
CATAACGTCCTCCCAGGACAATCGCCGAGGCAATCACAGCAAGATAGACTGACTTGTTCCCCCTGTGTTTCAAGATAATCTCGCCTCTCCAAAGGGGCCGTCTGCCACGCACAATGGCAACGACCTCCTCGCTGGAAAGTCCGCTGACCACCTCACCCTCTTTGAAGGAGAGCAGAATCTCATCAAGGGGACGGCCTAAAAGGAACGACTCCTTGACATGCAGGAGCCGTTCAGCAGCGGGATTCAGGAAGAGAACTCGTCCTAAGGGATTCAACCCGATCAGCCCCTCGCCAATCGCTCCGAGTATTTTTTGAACATATTCGTGAGACTGCCAAAGAGCCGATGTTTTACGGGCTAACCGGGTCTGGTCACTTTCTACCGGTGGACCTAGCTCTAATAGCGTATCGATATGCGAGATCCTTAGAGTTTCACGAACCCTGAGGAGAGGATTCAATATCCGGAAGTCTATGCCTCTACTGGTAAAGTGAGTGTGCCACCCCATCAGGGCGCCGATGCCACGCGAGTCGATGTACTCAACGGAAGAAAAATCCAGGTGAAGGCCCTTCAGGTTTGGAAATCGGCTTTCTTCCTCTACGATCACACCAGCAAGATGGGGAATAGTGCGGGCAACTAAAGGACCTCGAAGAGTAATTAAGGAAATCCCGTCTTCATGATGAATATCAAGTTGTAGATCTGGCGGTACCATTGAGTGTTACTCCCTGGTTTCTTCTACCATTAGCCTCAGGCAGACAACCATGGAGTTGGCAGCGCCCAGATTTCTGGGGATTGAGTGCGGACATAGCGGGTCATTGTGCCACTCCTTTGGCTATCAGTCCCTTCTACAGACACCATCCCAGGCCACCACAAACGTCTGAAATGAAAGATATATCACATAAAGATACGGAAAGCAAGGAGTAATACAGGCACCTTTTTGAGGAATAATTTTACTCTCTTGTTCTTTTCGTTAATGCCTTAAGTGAACTGATAAGAAAAAGAGCAATCCCCATTCCCAAGCCACGAAGACCCCACATCAGGTAATGTTTTTGTGGGTCTAAACCAACTACATAACAGTTTTTGAAAGGCATCCTCTCAGTCAGCACCAGTTGTTCCTTGCCCAATATTGCCTCATTGACTATAAACACATTTTGTCTGGCTTGTTCCGCAAGCATTTCCCGGCGCCGCCGCAAATCCAGGAGCACTTGATCCATCTGAGCAAGACTCTCTGGTAAAGGCCCCCTCTCCATGGATGTCGCGGAGTCCAGCAGGGAGGAATAAGAGGAGGCTTGTTGAACCAGGGAAGCAATTTCCCCTTTAAGGAAAAGCGCTTCCTTCAGTAGATTCCATGCATTAACGAAGGATGGCAGGCCATCAGTCAGCTGGAGACCTTTTTGATCCAACCGCTTTGTGAGCTTGGCGCGCACGAAAACAAGAGAATCTGTAACACTCGATGGCAACGAGGCGGATGCCTGATTGGCGGAAGAAGGAGGTGGTATGGAACCACGTTTTGAGATGGGACGGTCCGCGAACTTTGCGTTGAGGATCCCTTTGAGATTCCACAGGACCTGCGCAAGGTTACGTTCCTGTTGCTCCATATCCATCAACACCAGCTGGATTTCATCGGCCAGAATACCCAAACTGATGACCGCATTCGACCTGTAAATCTTGACAAGCAGATCAGGCACGACCTCGAATATGGAGTTGACAAAGGCATGGGATTCTCCAGTGACGGTGAGTACCAGAGAGTGGGAGACTTCATCGAGCCGTACAGAGTAGGTATTTGCAAGAGATTCCACAAAAGAGGCTTTGCTTCCCTCGATATTTTTCACCAACTGTTCCGGCCCATGTTGGCGTGCCCGTTGGATGTGAAGATCCGCAATACGGTGAGCCGCCTGCGTCCGGAACTCTTCCGACTCCATCAATGTCTTCTGTCTTTGGAGAGTCTCTTTACTGGCGGAGAGGGAGTCATCTGATGGTATTTGGATGGTCATTTCGGACCGCCAGAGACACTTACCTGGGTTGAATGTGTACCTCCCCCACCCCAAGGCAATGGCCACGCAGAGAAGAATCAGGATCACACGGCGGAACAGCTTCATCCGGTGCAGAATCAGTCCGCTTTGAGTTGCGGCAGGTTTTCAAGGTTCAGCGGATCGAGCATGTCGGGTTCCTGGAGGCCAGCGCCGTAAATCTCATTAAGTGCCTCCATGGCGTACCTCCGGTTGGACTCGGAGGCAAGCGGATTGGTCTTCACCAGAGAGTAAAACTCATAGGCCCGTTCATCATCATTCAGATAGTCATGGTAGATCTTCGCGATCAGCAGATCCTCCAAACCCTCTGAGATACCTCCCTGCCGGTTCTTCGAGTGAGTCAGTAGATCAATGGCCTTCTGGGGATTTTCAACCCGGATCAGCTCAGCCAAACGGCGATGAGCGATTCCGAGCATGACCACTGGGCTGGTGCTATACTCGGCGGATTCCACGAGCGTTTCCAAAGACTGACGTGCGATCAGGGCCGCTGAGGCATCATGAGGTTGGCTCGCGAGGGCCTTGTTGGCATTCATCTCCGCCTTCGCCATAAGCGCCTCCGAAGCGTAGATACGCATGGGAGTCAGGTCGGAGCGGATGGCCTCATCATAACGTTGCAACGCAAGCGCGAAGTTCTTGCCACTTTCAATACCTTTTCTCCACAAACTTTCGGCGGCGCCAGCCTCAAGAAAAGAAAATCGTGCCTCTCCCGGACCGGCTCCTACCCCTTCGATCTGACGCAACGCGGCGTACTGCTGGAGTGCTCCCTGAAAGTCACCCTCGGAGTGACGGCGTCCAACATCCGCCATGAGATCCTCTGGTGAAGTGATCTTTGGCGGGGTAAAGGAAAGCAATCCAAGTCCACAGAGGAGGACTAATAGGAACACCGCTAACACGGGCTTTTTGAGGAGGTGAACAGACAAGAGCAAGGGGGATGGGGTTCCCCTTGTTGTGCGCGCGGTCAGGTAGGGTTGGCTGGAAGGCTGAGTGGTTCGGATGGGAGGAGAAGCGGAAATAGGATTGGGGAAAAGGCTCTCTTCTTCAATATGCGGGAATCGCGCGGGATGGGGAGTCCCTCCCATCGATTGACCTGGCTTGGTATTTGGCTCCGGCGCCCCCCAATCCTTCTGGATTCGCATGTCCAGGTTGAGAGGTTCTAGTGGTAGCCCCTTCGCTCCCCCCCACAACGCCTTATCCAGAAGCGCCTGGATGCCACATTCATCCTCGCTTAATGCCCCTCTCCTCCGCTCCATCCTGTACAACCCCCTCCCAGCTCCATCCCCTCAAAACTCTCTACGCTTGTACCGCGAAGACACGCTCATCGCTTAAAAGCCCCTTCGCCATGGTATGGTTGATTGCATAAAGCACCACACTGTTGGGGATTTTATCGCGGCGGATTCTGTGCGCAATCATCATACTATTCCGGCAGATGGTCACCACTTCCCTGGGAATCCCCTCGCTGTACTGGTATATCGTCCGGTAAGACTCCTCATCGAAAAGGTCCTCCGATGGAGAGTAACCAGACTTAGCCAGACGATAGCGGATCATGCCTCGCATGTCATCAAAGGACATGGGACGCAGGATGAAGGCATTGTTGATACGTTGCTCAAAGTTTGGATGCGAGCGGATATGCGGGATCAGCTCCAGCTGCCCAAACAAGACCAGGTTCAGCAGCTTGTGGTGAGGAGTTTCGATGTTCTGAAGCAGACGCAGCAGTTCGATATGCTCGCGGCGTTCGAGATTTTGCGCATCATCGATGATCAGAGTGATGATCTTGTTCCTGTTCTCATACAAAAAACGGTTGAATTCAGACTGGTAGGCCTGCAGTGATGCGCCAGGCGAGACTGGAATACGGAACTGCTCGCAGATGGACTCCATCAGGCAATTGCAGGTCCAGGCTGGATTCGGCGAGGGAACAATCGCGGTCTGGTAAAGCTCATTCCGGCGTGAAACATGCGCCAGAAGCGCGCGCATGAGTGAGGTCTTCCCGGTCCCATAATTCCCGAGGATGACCACAATCCCATAGCGGGCATCGATAGAGCGCTTCAGGCCATAGATACAGCGCTCGTATTCGATCGTAAAGTAAAACAACTCTGGATCAGCGGTGGGCGCGAATGGGTCCCGATTGAGACCAAAGAACTGCATTGTGGGCGCCAGTGCATTGAACATGTCCCTATCCCCCCCAAATGCTCATGGACACTTAACCGGTATAGGTTATCGGTAGGAGTCAGGAAAAGTCAAGGTGGAATATTAGGTGAACATGCATAATCTTATGGAACACAGTTACTTGAGAATAGTCATATTGGCCTGGAATCACCCGGGGTAGAGTGGCGAATTCATTCGCGGTGTGTTATTCCGCGAAGCCCAGTGGCTTTCACGTGTCACAATGCGAATGAAATCGCTACTCGGGCGCTCTTTTCATAATGCCAATCCATTCATCATGGATGCACACTGTTACCGGGAGGTGGAATTGTGGCAAACTTCTGGGGAGGGATTGTCAGCCGGAGGAGGCAGGGATGAGATTGGAACTGGTCCAAGGCGATATCACCCGGGAGGAGACAGAGGCGATTGTGAACGCGGCCAATGCGGGTTTGCGTGGAGGTGGGGGAGTCGATGGAGCCATCCACCGCGCGGGTGGACCAGCCATTATGGAGGAATGCCGGAAGATCGGTGGTTGCCCCACTGGACAAGCGGTCATCACCACGGGGGGGAGACTCAAGGCGCGATATGTCATCCACACGGTCGGGCCGGTGTACCGGGATGGAGTCCATGGAGAGCCGGAGCTGCTCGCATCCGCCTACCACAACAGCCTAGCACTCGCCAAAAAGCAAGGCATCAAGTCCATTGCCTTTCCATCAATCAGCACAGGAGTCTATGGATACCCTGTGGCGGAGGCGGCGAAGATCGCTTTGGGGGTGGTGAGTGAGAATGCCAAAGATCCGGGTTCTCTGGAGCTAGTGCGATTTGTGCTATTTGATGAGGGGACTTTTCATGCTTACCAGGCCGCACGCGAGGGCCTGGGAATGTAGTCCGGGCCTGGAGCTTGTTGACTTGGTTGCGCAACGTTTCAAACCTCATCCCCAACCCCCTTCTCCCACAGGGCGAAGGGGGAACCACAAGTCCCCTCGCCCCGTGGGAGAGGGGATTTAGGGGTGAGGTTTCTGTTGCTTGAGGTTTCTGTTGCTACATCACCACCACAAAGCACTGGAGCTTGTTGATTAAAGGAGATAATGGATTCACCATGGATTCCCGCCTCCGCAGGAATCCCGTGCTACACTCCTTCCTCATCAGACCATAAATCATGACACACAAACTCTCACATGAAGAACTCAAACACATCGATGAGCAGCTGGCCGAGTTTGCCGTTGGTTATTCAGGATTTCTCAGCTGGGCACGTGGAGACATCCTTGAGGAGGATCCTGTTCCAGGGCCGGATGAACCCTGGAGAGCAGCCTTCCTTGTCTTTGCAGGCAAGGGGAGGGTAGAAGTTTATCGCGATATTCTGAGGGAAAACCACTTCGCCACCGATCCCTACACGCTGGACCTCTTGGAGAGAACCTCCCAGGAGCTGGAAGACTGGTTGACCCAATCCTGGAATGAAGTCGTTCGGCTCTTCGAGTCCGCTTTCCCACTGTTGATCCGCTCTTATCACGACGCTTATCTCAAGGGGAACGGCATGGATCTTGGGTGGGATTTCGATGACTTCCTCGATGAACGCGACCTGTTGGAGTTCTTCCTGATTGGCATCGGGGATGTCATGCCCATCCGGGAGTTTACTGAGCAACTAAGATCTCAAGATCACATGATTCGTGAGAGAGTTGCTGTGCTGGGATTAGAGGACTACGAGGCGGATTTTTTTCCAGGACGCATTGCCTGGTATCCAGACCGGTTCTGGTGGCATCATTTCATACCTGAAAAACCCAATCAGGCTTCTTGACGCTTTCTGTGGGGACCGGGACAATCGCCGAGATAGATTCGGGATGGGGTTATGTCCTCCCCCCACCTTAACCCTCTTCCCTTGCTCTCGTACGCTCGTGCATGAGGTAAAGGGAGGGTTGGAGTGAGGGGAGGAACTGGCTCACGCTACTCAATACAAGGCACAACGGTTGCCGTGAAAGGTTCCTTCCAATTTGGCATACATCCAGGGCATCCAGGGTGCACATTTTACGGTTACGGTGGTGGTGCCTGTCTACAACGCCGGCCAATCCCTTGTGAGACTTCTGGATGCTCTCGCAGTACAAACCCGTGTTCCCGATGAAGTTCTGATTGTGGATGATGGTTCCACAGATGAATCCGGGAAGACCGCTGAAGCCTGGAGCCAAACACACCCCGCTCTGAATCTTCGCCTCATCCAGCAACCAAACCAGGGGCCAGCTTCGGCCAGAAACCACGGTGCCCTGGCTGGAAAGGGAGAGGTGGTGGTATTCATCGACAGTGACTGCATTCCGCTTGTGGATTGGCTGGAGAAGATGACCGCGCCGTTCGCGGATCCCGCTGTGGTGGGTGTCCAGGGAGCTTATCGGTGTACTCAAAAAGAGTGGATAGCGCGTTTCAGCCAACTCGAGATCGAGGATCGTTATGAGCGCATGAAGAAGAGTGCCTCGGTGGATTTCATTGGAACCTATTCCGCCGCTTACCGGAGAAGCATCTTCACCGCAAATGGAGGATTCGACAGCCGTTTCCCCATGGCCAGCGGTGAGGATGCTGATTTTTCTTTCCGTTTAGCCAGTCTGGGTCTGCGATTGGTATTTGAACCCGGAGCAGTCGTCATCCATGCTCACCCCAACACCTTGCGCCGGTATCTCCGGCAGAAATACTGGCGGGCTTACTGGCGTAATCTGATCTACCGCCGTTATTTCTCAAAGATCTGGAGGGATTCCTACACTCCCAACACCTTGAAGGTCCAAACTGGATTGGGGGTGTTCTTCCCCATCAGCCTGGCGGCTTTGGCTTTTCCTTCACCGGTCTCACTGTTACCAGGTGTAATTCTAGTGGGTATCCTTCTTCTGACAGTTCCCTTCACTCTGTGGGCGGCCAAACGTTCCCCTTCGATCGCTGTGGGAGCACCACTCATCCTGCTGCTGCGGACTTTCGCACTGGCTGCTGGGGCGGTGCATGGATTTGTGAAGGGTTTATGGGTAAAGAAGGAATACAAGTAACCCCCCTAACCCCAAGTTTTTTTTCCCTGGTTTGACGGGAATTCGTGTTCGGGATGGAGTACAAGCACCCCCACCCCTCCCCCGCAAGGGGGGAGGGAGTGTGCCGTTTCCTCCTCCTCATTTGCGGGGAAGGGCTGGAGTGGGGATAGTTACTGCTGCTGCGGAAACTGCGGTTGACCATTCACAATGGGGACCATCATGGTTGGATTCCCTCTTGTAGAAGTACCTCCATATTGCTGAATCACTTGAGGTTGTTGGGTCTGTTGACTCTTTCCGCCACCAAACAATCTTGAAAGGAAGCCGCCGCCTGAACTCTTCTGCTGCTGTTGTTGAACCGGAGCGCCGGGTACTCCTTGTTGGATGTAGGATTGCTGGTAGGGTTGGGCTCCTTGCTGCTGATACATTTGTTGTTGTTGCGGGTAGGTCTGCTGGTACTGCTGTTGTTGGGGTTGGGCGAATTGCATGACTTGCTGCTGTGGAGATTGGATCATATAGGGAGTTTGCTGTTGTGGTGGCGGGGCTTGTTGCCCTTGGGCGCCGCTAGGCATGATTGGCTGGCCGCTCATGACCTGGTTGACACCTCCGGCCACCATGTCGGTGACATCCATCCAGGTGGTTCCCTTGGGAACCTTCATCCGGAGAGTCTGCGGATCCATTCCCACGTT
>CAZORO010000253.1:1183-7852 GCA_964581845.1 uncultured bacterium | reverse complement strand
GGAGTCTCCCCCAGGACCGCTCCGTGAAAGCCAGGTGTTCAAATTGACTCCCGTCCGGAAAGAACGGAAGCCGTGATCCGACATGACATAAAAGTCGGTCTTGCTGGTGTCGATCTTCGCCCGGAACTTACCAACCACGGTGTCCATCTTCTGGTAGACCTTCTGAATAGAGTCTCCATAATCCCGCGCAAGATCTGGGTCATACATGGGGTGAGCAGGATCAATCAGCCGCCACATCAGGTGGCTGATCCGGTCTGTTTCGGACAGAACCGCGACAAACAGCCCCCAGTCATCCTCATCCATGGTCTCCAGGACCATCTCCGTGTGCTTATCCATTACTTCGAAGGTGTCTTCGATGAAGGCTTTCTCATCGATCACTCCCTCCTTGAGCCCCGCCGTGTCAGCCTCCCAGCCACGGGTCTTGAAGAGACCGATTTTCTTGACCAGCCGCCGCGTGTAATCGTGCGGACAACAGATGGGAATGACAGGGCGTTCTGGATCGATTTCGATAGGCGACACATAGATTTTCACATCCGGAGAGATCGATTGGAGGAGTACCTTGCAGATTCCATATGCCGAGATCAAACGGGTGACCCCGAAGCGGACACGGAACCAGTCGCTCCATTTTCCTACGGAAACTTCCTGGGCCTCCTCATCCACCTGGACACGGGCGCCTTGCCTGTTGGACAGAGGTTCGACCTGGATGGGCATGCAAAGGCGCTCTGGATTGGCAGCGAAAGCATTCAAACTGCTCTGAAGTTCGGCCACTTCGGCCTCAAGCGCATTCATCTTTTCATTTGTAAGGTTCGGCTGTTTGGCCTTGTTCTTGGCGGCGGCGAGTTGTTCCGCTTTCTTGGAACGTTCCTGCTTCCAGAGTGGAGAAGGGGGGCCCGCCAACTGCCCACGAAACACATTCCCATCTTTTGAGAGAACACTAACCACCCCCCCGAACTCAGTCATCTTGGAAAGTCCCAACTTCCGGGCATTCGAGGTGAGATAGAAATAGGTGGCTTGAGTACCACACAGATCGGGTACTCCCAGTCCTGAGACAGCCAGTCCATTTGGCAGTTTCGGTGGAGCGAAGGTGACGGGCACGAGAACCAGGGCGGTCTTGATTCCCGCCTCCGAGGCATAATCCCAGAAGGCCCGTCCTCCCCGCTTGTTGATGGCTTGGGGGCGCCGGATCGGAATCCCCGCGAAGAAACGGGCCTCCACCTGGCCCACAAAGGACTCCGGACTGGGGAGATAGGTGGGGTCCTGGCCAGTCCGCGTCAGGAAGTCGAAGACACCATGTTGGCCGGGGTCACCTCCCACCGCGAAGGAACTCCAGGATACAGGAGATTGGGATGGGTTGACTGTTCCTAGCTCTGTGAAAGTCCCTTCCTTGGCCAAAGCAGTCAGATTGGGCATCAACCCTTTGTCCATGTATTCACGGCAGAGGCGCGGATCAACCCCATCAAATCCCAGGACAAAAACTTTCCGGGCCGGTTCCCGGATTGGAACTCGCGAGAGCTGTTCCACCACCAGCCAGCTCATTCCAGCCAGTAGGAGAAGAGCCAAGAGAAAACGGGATAGAAACTTGACTATATTTCTTCGGTACAACCACATGGTTTGATCTTAGGGATTGAGGGGATGAGGAACAAGGCGGCGTGGGAAGGACGTAATCTCACCGTTTGTGCTTCAAGAACCATTCATAGAGTTCGGGATTATTATAAGTTTCGGTCCAGGAGTCATGATCGGCATCGGGGTAAATGGTGAACTTAGCATTGTTTCCAGTTTTCCTGACTGCATCGATCATATCTTGTGACTTTGCTAAGGGTACGACACTGTCCTTGGCCCCATGGAAGGCCCAGATGGCGACTTCCTTCAAATGCCTTGCGAGAAAGGGTTCTCCCCCTCCGCAGATGGGCGCAATCGCCGCGAAGCACTCAGGCCGCATACATGCCAGGCTCCAGGTACCAAAGCCACCCATGCTTATCCCTGTCAAGTAAGTCCTGTCTTTGTCCACCCGGTACATCTCCCTCATCCCATCCAGGAACGAGGAGAGCTCCTCGGGGGACCACCATTTTCCTTCGGGGCACTGGGGCGAGATGATGATGAAGGGGAATTGCTTTCCTTCGGCGATCAACTTGGGGGGACCATGCTTCTTGACTTTTTCGAGATCATTCCCGCGTTCTCCGGCTCCATGCAGGAACAGGATCATGGGCCATGTTTGCGTTGGATCCTTGCCGTAGCCCTCAGGCAGATAGAGCAGGTAATGCAAGGTCAATCTGACCTCCGTCTCGAAGGTGCAGGCCTTCTGGCTGGGTTTGGCGGTTTCACTTTCGCTTTGAGCGAAGGACATGGTGGAAAGTGAGAAAAGCATAGCCAAACTGAGGTGTCTCATGAACACTTCGGATCCTCCCTGAAAATCAGTCGTTGGTCATCTGGTCATAAAAACCAACAATGTCATCCCGGTTGTCACTCTCACGCATTTTAATGGCATAACGGGGATGCTGGTTCAGTTGGCCAGTGACCATATAGGCCAACTGATAACCCCATTCCATCTTCTTACTCATGGGAAAGAACACATTCTGAATGCACTCAAGAATCGGGCGTAGTTTGAATTTCGGGTTGTGCAGAAATCCAATGAGCAGTTCCAGCGGGCAGTTTCCCGCGCCACGTCCTATTCCATTGATAGTGGCATCGAGCATACTCGCCCCACGGATGATGGCCTCGATGGTGTTAGCATAGGCTAGCTGTTGGTTATTGTGTGCATGGATTCCCACCAACTTGCCCGTGCCACTCAAAGCACGCCGGAATTGACGAGTTAGATCACAAATCTCTTCCGAATATAAGGATCCGAAGCTGTCAACCAGGTAGACAGTGCCGACAGGAGTCTCCGCAAGGACCTCAAGAGCCTCCAGTAAATCCTTTTCATGCGTTGTTGATAACGCCATGATGTTTACCGTGGTTTCATATCCCTTATCGGTGGCGTCCTTGACCATATCCACGGCGGTGGGAATCTGGTTGATGTAACAGGCCACACGGATCATATCAAGGACGCTTTTCTCTTTGGGCAGAATGTCCTCGTGGTAATCACACCGGTCCGCATCCGCCATGGCCGAAATTTTCAGGTCAGTCGGATTATCTTCCACAATCCGGCGAATATCGTCTTCATCACAGTGTTTCCAATTGCCATATTCGGTTGGTGAATAGAGACGCTTGGCTCCCTTGTACCCGATTTCCATGTAGTCGATGCCCGCAGCAACACAGGTCTGATAGACCGCACGTACAAACGAGTCCTCAAAATTGTGGTTGTTAATAAGGCCACCATCCCGGACAGTACAGTCCAAGACTTTGATGTCTGGACGGTAAGTAACCCAAGTGCCCTTATTATGATCTTTGATTTCCCTAGGGTCCTTTGTTCTTTTGGTTGCCATTAAATTTCGCTCCGGGGAATCTTCCTCTCTTGAGCCGCATAGGAAAATCTTGCATCCTCATTGGCCCGGTGTAAAAAAGCGACTATACCGGCTCAAGCAATGATTGGGAATGGGGGAGTTATCCATTCTTTCCCCTTTTTCCAAGGATACATGTGTATGCCAATCCAAGGGCCTTTCATCCTTTTACAGTCCTCCCACGAGCGTGCGGGAGGGATTGTTCCGCCAAAATTACTGGCTCAAGCCGCCGCCGAAGCTGGCTACCGTGCCGCCGCCATCGCCGATACTGGAACTCTCCGGGGCGTTCCAGCTTTCCTTGAGGCTTGTGGAGCGAACCATGTAGTTGGGTTGGCCGGCATCACTGCCGGGATCTCACCCCAATCAGTACCGGCAAAAACCACGATTTCAGATGTCTTTGATTTCTCTCTCTATCTCAAAGAAACTCCTGCTGTTGCATGTGAACGGATCGCTCTTCTGGCTTTTAATCATGCTGGTTTCCGGAACCTTCTCAAGATTAAGCAGCTCTGGGACCAGGCGGCGGAGGTGGGAATCGACCCGCAGCGCCTACTGGATTTCTCCGAGGGCGTCTTCCTGGTGACTGGTCTAATGGGGTCGGTCTTGAGCAGTTACCCCAAGAATCGGAGTGCTAGTCAACGTTTCGCTTGGATGGTGGAGTTCCTTGAGAAGTGGCCAAGGGAACAGGCGGGCCTGTGTTGTTATGACTCAAAAACCGGCGGGATCATCGAGACTGTGGCGGCAAATCCCACAAAATCTCCTTTGCCAGTTTCGCCACTCGCCTGTGTGTGTGCCGCCTATAGGACTCAGAACGACCGTTTCTGGGGATTTGCCGCTTGGCTGGCAAGGCAGGGAGATCCTTCCAGTTTGAACAGCCTGCCGGGGCGAATTCCCCGCGCCGAGCGAGTGACACGTCTCCTGCAAGGACTCTCTTCCTCATTTCGTGGAGTTGAGAGACTCACCGCTAAACCCTTTGATCCTTGTCAACGGAGTGGATTGAATTTTCCAGTCTACCCAGTTCCTCGTGGCAACGATGTCGCCTCCTTTTTCTGGACCATTGGGCAGGAGACCGCCATAGCCACTGGTCATATCCGCCGGGAGGGAGTCAAGGAACGATTGGTTGAGGAATTTCAATACCTCAAGCAAACCCGGTGGCCCACCATCTGGCTGATCCTGTGGGATGTGAGGAAACGCCTCGGTCTTCCTCCAGGAACTCTCCGTCCCACAGCGGAATGGACCCATTCCTCTCTTTTCGCGCATCTGCTGGGTTTGACCCGGGTCGATCCTTCCCATGAAGGCGTCCCCTTCAGTCCTGGACCTCAGGCCCCTCTCCATGCTCCGGTTGAAGTGGATTGTCCTCATGAATGGGAGCGGGAAATTCTTTCAGCCTTGAATTCTCTTCTCGGAGTTGGGAGGAGTGGCTTCACAGTGCCGGCCGAGCCGTTTCATGAGGATCTTGTCCATGGGGGTTACCGCCTCCTCTCGATGTGGGAAGATCTGGAGTTTCCTGGGGATCCCCCAGAGAGAATTCCACCCCTGCCGCCCTTTCTCAATCAGGAGGAAGGGCATACCTCCAGTGGTTCACCCCCTTCGCTGATTGTCTCCGGGGTCAACCTTGAGCAGTTGTTCGCGCCGGCCTTGACGGGATACCCGGACTTGGATACCTCCCCGGAGGATGCTCTTTCAATGGGGATCTTGGGGCTTCAGTTACTCGAATCGAATGCCCAGACCCTCTCTTGCGCGCCGCTCTACCGAGGGACCTCGCCCCCCGCTGCCAGGCATGAGGAGTCCCGGGAGTCGATCACTACATGGATTGAAAGGCATCGTGGAGAAGTTTTTTTGGATCAAGGATATGCTGATGATACAGGGAGATTCGATATACTTGGCCTTTCATCCTGTCTTCTGCGTCTGTTCATCCTTCCCGCTTCCATGGCCTACCGCCCACTCCTCTGGAAGTGGATCCATTCAGCCTCTCCTACATACATTGGTGAGTTGGCGGACCTTCTTGCCTTGGCCTGGCACTGGACCTTTTGGAGCCAGCGCGAGGATTTACGCCTGATTGCAGTGCAAAGAGAACATCCGTTGCGGTCCGAGGGGGGACTGCCCCCCTGGTGGGAGTCCTGGACACGGTGTGCGGATGAGGGTGGTCTTGATCCCAAGGTCCGTGGAGATTTCGGTGCGGCCCTGGAAAGGGCCACCATGGAAACAGGGGGCTGGCTCCTTTACCGCGAGCAGATCCATCAGGTGGGAAAAACCGCCCTGCGCCTTGCAACCGAGGAGATGGATGCTTGGCTCTCCCTGGAAGAGGGCAGTCTACAACCCGGCCCAACCTCGTCCCGGGATCAAAATGTATGGGACCGGAACACGAGGGAAACAGTGATTCAATTTCTTGGCAATCCTAATCCCCTTCCATCCCGCCTTGAGTTTCTCTGGAAAGCGGAACAGTTGCTGGCTATTGCCGATTCCTATGCGCGTGATCCTGCCGCCTTGACAGCGGTTCTGTCCTTCCTCTACCCGGAGGAAACCGAGGATCGCCGTGAAGTGTATGGCCTTCTGAGAACGCGGGGACCACGGATCGATCCTCCCCGGGTGGTTCCTGGAGGACGTTATGACCACTCTCCCTCCATTCATTTACTCCGTTTGGGAACTTTGAATATCGTTGGTGTGGGACCCCAGATTTGCATGGACCTGGATGCAGTTTATCCGGGATCGGCACGGCAAGTTGGGATCAGGGATCTATTCCTTCCTCCACCGGGAATACCTAAGATCTCATGGGATGAATGGCTTCATGCCTGGCCTGAACACCGCCTGAGTTTGAACCTGCTTTCCCAGTTGATCCGTCTGGATGTCTTTGAGTCTTTCGGGTGCGACCCTGAGATGCTTCTTACCAAGGCGCGGGCACGGCACCTATCTTTGCGTGCCCAACGCGGTGGAGCCATGCAGCAGACTCTTTTCCCTGTCCTTCCTGAGACGCCAGGTTCGATGAGTACCACGATATTGGAATCAGACAGTGTAAGCCATTTCCCCGAAGGGCATCTTGAACATAGCCTGCTTCGTCTGGGTATCACTCAAAGCCCTCTGGAGCCTTTTAAGGAGTGGTTTTCCGAGAAGTGGTTTGAGGCGGTAGCGGTTTCCGGAAGGCCTGATTCGCTCCAGATGGGTTGGGTTCATGAAATGGATGTGTTTGCTTCAGTGGGTGAACCTGGCCCTGAAGGTGCCACCCAAACACCATGGG
>CAZORO010000253.1:0-1173 GCA_964581845.1 uncultured bacterium | reverse complement strand
CAGGGTGGTGGATGAATCCGGCCTGGTATTAAATCTACTTCCGGTACCAACCCCAGATCCCATACGCCTGGATGGCCATCGTTTGCATCTCAAGGAGCCTTGGCCACTGCTGTGCGAGGTACGCTCGCGCCCCTTTACCGGTCAAGGTCTCCCGCAATACCTGCTGAGGGAATGCGAGGTATCCAAGCTGATCACGCAAGCCAGTCAGTCCTGGGGACAGATCCGGGTGGTTCTGGAGGACTCCTCCTCGGAGCTATTGGATCAGATCTGCCTCTTGCTTGATTGGTTCGCTGGAGGAGAAAAGGGAGTCCCGCTCGTCTTCGATAATGGCGCGGGGATGCTCAAGCGGTCAGGTGTACGGCGGCTGATCGCGCGTCTTGGATTGCCGCGGGTGGTTCCCTCAACTGTTCTTGTCAGCCGGATAAGGAACCTGCGTGGTGTAGGACAGGTTGAGGTGATACAGAATCAAGCGGATCTTTTCGGTCAGGAGTGACCGGCGAGTTTGTTATTTCCTTGTGTACCGCCACTGCCGGTATGGGTAGACCCACGCCAAACCGATTCTTGAGAGCGCTTCCCCTCCATAGAACTGGCAGCGGGTGAGAAAACCCGCATGGGGCAACCAGGGACGATTCCACGCTTGGGAGTCCACTTCTGCTGTGCCAGGTTCGATTTCCGAACAGAAAATGCCTGGGTTCTCCTCATCTCCCCCAGTGATTGTGCGGCCCCCCGTGGCGATCCGGGAACCTCCGGCGAAAGAGACTTTGAACTCTCCGCCGACGATAGGGCGGGAAACAAATCCCTCGCCGCAATAATTCGAGAATAGGACTGGAACACCCAGGACCCTAGAGATCTTTTCCGGCAGATCCCGAGTGTAACCCGCATGGATCTCTCTGAATTTTTGGCTGACAGGAACGGCCCTTAACTTACGGAAGTCCGGCCATGCCGCGCAGACCGCCACGAGGTCGACCCTCTCCCCGCGAAACCACTCCCAGGGAGTCCGGTAGACCATGTCTGCGCAAATCCCTAGCCCAATCCGTCCGATCTCTGTCTCGACAATCCCTGGACTGCTACCGGGTTTCCAGCAGCTGTTTTCAACTGTGGAGATGTGAATTTTCCGGTAATGCCCCCGCCAGCCCATCGAATCGGCCACCGCGAAGATGTTGTAGAGATCCC
>CAZORO010000252.1:0-7853 GCA_964581845.1 uncultured bacterium | reverse complement strand
GGAATGAATCGTCCGGATTACATGACCGAGGTGGTTTCGAAATTTGATCTATGGTGGGTACTCGGATGGCCCCATGAAACCAGCGTTGCCATGTGCCGGTTGGTTTTCGCTGGAGTCTTTGACCGTTGGCCGGATCTGAAGATCATTACACACCACACCGGTGGGACAATTCCTCTTCTCGCTGGCCGGTTGGGGCCAGGCCTGGAGCTTCTTGGAACCCGCAATCCCCCAGACTTGGCGCAAGCCGTTAAAACCAACCTGAAAGAACATCCAGTGGATGCCCTGAAACACTTCTATGGAGATACAGCGACGTTCGGATGGGGTCCCGCCATCGAATGCGGCAGGGCCTTCTTTGGCTTAGATCACCTGTTGTTTGGTTCTGACATGCCATTTGATCCCGAACAGGGCCCCGGTTATATCCGTGAGACCCTGCGCGCCATCAACGAGATGGATCTATCCGAGGAAGAGAAAAGGAAAATTTTCTCTGGAACTGCTCGCTCTCTCTTGAATCCAGCTGGGTCTTTGAGCTAAGCCGTGCGTTCGACACAGCGGTCCAGATGATATATGTGCTTAAGACTTAATAAGTCGTAATTCCATAACCATCCAAACGCTTCTCTACCATTTTTGACCAACCTGTTCTATACAAGGGTCTTTCAGGATGCCTGTGAGCATGGTTACGAAAGGGCCAATCTGGGAGCCAGCTTGGGCATCTCCAGGATTGAGCTCTTCAAGGACTCCTTGAGAATCCGGAAGATCCCTTCCATGGTTCTGAAGCGGGTGCATCCATGGTTAAGACGATTGAAGCGAGGGTAACATGAGAGTCATTCTGGCCCCCAATGCCTTCAAGGAATCACTCAGCGCCATCGAGTTTGTAGACATCCTGGGAGAGACCCTCCAATCAGTGGATCCCTCGATTGAGGTGGTGAAGGCGCCCCTTGCGGATGGAGGCGATGGAACCTTAGATGTGGTGACACGGCTTTGGGAGGGCAGGGTCGAGTTCTTCGAGACCGTCGATCCACTTCGGCGTCCGATCTCGGCTCCCGTCGCTTTCGACCCCAGTGGCAAGACAGCCCTAATCGAATTGGCCACCACGAGTGGCCTGGCGCAGCTACAACACAGCGAAAGAAATCCACTTGAGACCACCACCTATGGCTTTGGTTTATTGATCAACCAAATCCTCGAACATGGAGTTAAGCGGATCTACCTTTGCATCGGGGGGAGCGCGACGGTGGATGGGGGCACCGGTATGGCCGAAGCACTTGGATTCCATCATGTAGACCACAGCCACATACCCCTTCCAGGTTGTGGCGGTAACCTCATCAAGATCCACAAAGTCATTCCTCCAACGGATTTGGACCGGATCCATGAGGCTGAGTATATGGTTCTCTCTGATGTGACCAATCCCCTGCATGGCTCCAATGGCGCGGCGTATGTATTCGGCCCACAGAAGGGAGCTTCGCCTGAGCAAGTGGAATTGCTCGACCGCGGGCTTCGTCATATCGCGGGAGTGTGGGCCAGGGACTTGGGGAGGAATGTGGAAGATGTTCCCGGATCAGGCGCAGCGGGTGGGATTGGAGGCGGAGCCATCGTCTATCTGGGCGCGCATCTCGTGCCCGGTGGGGAGTGGATCCTGGAGATGGTGTGTTTCAAGGAGCTGCTCTCCACTGCGGACCTGGTGATCACCGGTGAGGGCAAACTGGATTCGACCACGCTTCAAGGAAAACTTCCCGGACGTGTGGCTGCTCTGGCCAAGGAGGCGGGTGTGAAGTGTATTGGACTTTGTGGAGCCTTGGATCCGGAGACACTCGATGATCTTATCGCCGGTGGCTTCTCAAAAGTGCTCACACTGGCTCCCGAGGGGACTCCCAAAGAGGAGAGTTTCGCACGGGCGGGGGAGTTTTTGAGGGAGAGGGGGAGGGAGATCGGATCGGAATACACTCAGAGTTAAGGGGATCATTCGGCTTGAATAATCTCCTGTTCCAACTCCTCCGCCGAATACCTGATGACGGGTATATGCCGGTGCATGAGGATCTCAATAAAGGCTCTCTCGGAGTACCCAGCCATCTCAGCAGCCTGTCCCATGGATAGTCTCTCCCCCTCCCACAGTTTGATGGCAAGAAGAAGTGAGGCCTCATCTGGATTCATTCCGCTGGGAAAAGTCATTTCAATAGATGGCCTATGGCCCGAATATGATGATATCTCCCGCCGAAAGGGTTCCATTTGTCGGGCTGTACTGCTTGATGATGATCTCGTTGTTGAAGATCTGGTCCGGTCCTGTGTCACGAAGGTCATAGACGGATGTTGGCCGCCAACCCAGTTCTTTCCTGCCGGTGAGAACCCCTTTTTCGTAGGCGGATCCCGAGTTTGGTTTGGCGTTATAGGCCCCCCAACCACGGGATCCGAGCGTGGCGAAAGAGGCATTGGGAAGCGGTTTGATGAATGCGACCGGCGTTGTCAAGGGACGTAAACCCCAGCGAACGGTACAGTTTTCCGTGTTTGGGGCCTCCTTCCAGAGGTTGATTCGTTCGTGGTAAGTCGCTGGATAATCATGGAAAGTCAGACGGTAGGACTCGAGTGCTGTGTACAGACTTTTGTGTTCAGCATGGATCTTGGTAACGAGTGCTCGCGCCTTCGCATTGAGAAAATTGGGCAGCGCAATCGAAATCAAAAGCAGAATGATCGCGATAACAATCAGGAGTTCGATGAGTGTGAAAGCTGGGACTGCGGACATCTGTTCATACTGGGTTTTTCCCGGATGCACGCATCCGGATAACCCTGCTGGTAGCATAATCTCGCCTCCTTCCGAGACGGTTTCTACCCCGGACAGAACAAGTCTCTATGAAATGTAACTACTTCTTGCGTAAGGATGGCACTCTATCACTCGGAAGTCAAGGTCACGGCAACGTTGACGCCAAAAATCGAACTTTTCTGGAGTTATGAACTCTTTGACTGGCATATGATGAGGTGTGGGACGTAGGTATTGACCAATAGTAATATGCGTCACCCCTGATTCTCCTAAACGGATCAGAGTTTCCTCCACTTCAGCATCGGTTTCACCCATCCCAAGCATGATACCCGATTTGGTCGGAACCTCGGGGTAGCGTTTCTTGATCGCCCGTAAGCAAGCAAGGGTGGCATTATGGCTCCCTTTGACACGAGCTTTGCGGGAAAGGCGGTCGACAGTCTCGATGTTGTGAGCCCAAACATCGGGGAGATGATCTTGAAAGGCCTCGATACTGCGTTCCAGCGAAAACTGAAAATCCGGTGTGAGAATCTCCACCTTGGTTTCAGGGAGACGGATACGCAAACTAGCGATGCAAGAGGCGAATTGGGAGGCGCCTCCATCGGGGAGATCATCCCGGTTCACACTAGTGATGACCACATAGCGTAGTCCGAGCTGCTGGATCGCCTCAGTCAAACGCAAAGGTTCGTCAGGATCGACTGGCGCGGGCGGCCCCTTGGGGACCGAGCAGAATCCACAAGTGCGTGTGCAGTTCGGTCCCAGAATCATCACGGTGGCATGGTTCTTAGACCAGCATTCCCCCTGGTTCGGGCAGCGCGCTTCCTCGCAGATGGTCTGGAGTCCCAGTTCCTTGAGTAGGTTCTTGGTGCGCAGATATTCCGGTGAGGTGGGAATCTGCTTCTTGAGCCATGGCGGAAGGGGAGTCCGTTTTCTACCGGGTACTGTGATTTGCATAGAAGATATGATGGCCTTTTTTGAGACTATGCCGCATTAGACCGGTGCGCAATACCCCTCGCTCAGGGACCGCGCAGCCTCGGTGAAGACTGTCTCCGGGACGGCTTGGATCTCTTTGGGTGGATACCAACGGCTGCCGGGGCCACGCACCTTAGTGTAGATGGTCTTGAGATCGAACCAACGGCAGAGTTTTAGCAGCGGTAAAGCAAGTTTCCGCGTTGCCTTGCATTCGGCGAGCGGCTTGAGCAGGTGGAACACTTTCGGATAATCCAGCATGAAATAGGAGAGCTTCCCGATCAGGTCGATCATCTCCTTGTCCTTAAGGTCCAACACCACATACCAGTGGTTGTCCTCGGGAATGTCATCCACTGTCCCCTCCCACAGTCCCATATCGACCGCCACCTGGGCCAGCTTGGTTCCTGGATAGGGTTGGTAGAAATGGATCACCATTACATCCACCTTGCATCGGATGTTGAGCTCAATGGTGGAGAGCGCGGATTCAACTGTCTCACCCGGCACCCCGAACATGTTCTGGGTCAGGAGCTCAATCCCTCGTTCATGCAGTAATTCGCCACAACGGATGATCTGCTCATCGGAGATGTTCTTGCTGAGAATGTCATAACGGATATCAAAGAAACCATTCTCCAACCCGATGACCGCGCGTTTGCAACCTGTTTCAGCCAGAAGATCCGCCATCTTCAGTGTCAGATTGTCGGCGCGCAGATGCACCAGGTAAGGGAGTCCCACTTTCTCGGCATAAAGGGGCAGGAGCTGGTCAAGATAACGGTAGTTGAGGGAGAAGGTGTCATCCTGGAAGGCCATGAACCGCTTGCTGAAGCGGTCACGCAATTCCAGGCACTCGCCAATCACATTCTCCGGAGAACGGAAACGGATATATCTCCCTGCTTGCAAATCCTGAGCGACATGGTTGAAGCAGAAGGTACAATTATAGGGGCAGCCACGCCCCGCCATGAGATAGGCGATGGGGCTCTCACGCAGGTGTGGAAAACTGTACATGATGGAGTGATCGGGATATGGGAAGGCATCCAGGTTACGTTCGTAAGGCCGGGGAGAGTTGGTTTGTATGGAGCCATCCGGCAACTTCACATGCAACCCAGCGATCTCAAGAGGAGATCTTCCCTCCTCAAGAGCGGTCACCAGCTCCAGAGTAGGCCATTCCCCCTCGCCCACGCAAAGGAAATCAATTGTGTCCGTGTGAATGAACTCCGGGAAGTAAGAGGGATGCGGTCCTCCCACAATGGTACGGAAGTCCGGGATCCGTGCCTTGAGCATCCGATTGAAAGCCATGTAGCGATTGTGAAGGCCGGTGGAAATGGAATACCCCACCAAATCAGGCTGATAATTCACGGCCGCATCGGTGGACCAATGCTCCCTTTCACGCGGGATCTCGAAATAGCCAACAGTGTGTCCGGCTTTCTTAAGAACCGCACCGATGGAGGTGACTCCCAAAGGCTCCTGGCCGAGGATGATATTGTCGAGAATGAAGGCTATACGCACAAATCCACCCCCTAAGTCCCAGTACCAAAAGCATACCGGACAGTCTCATTTCCCGCGAGTATACAAGATATGTCAAGAGGCCATAAAAACAAGGTCTTCATGGAACATGCCCGATACCGTCATTCCCGGGAAGGCGGGAATCCACGGCAACCCCCTTTTTCAACTAGCCTTTAATATATAAATTCGCATATCCAGGAGGCTCACATGAAGGTCCTTGTGATTGGGAGTGGGGGTAGGGAACACGCCTTGGCTTGGAAGTTGGCCCAGAGTCCAGAGGCGGAGAAGGTGTTCATTGCACCGGGGAATGCCGGGACTTCGGAGGCTGGCACGAATGTGGAGATCCCAGTGGATGATCTGGAGGGTCTCCTCCGTTTCGCGAGGGATAACCAGATCGGCCTGACTGTTGTGGGCCCCGAAGCCCCTTTGATCGCTGGTATAGTGGACCGGTTCGAGGCGGAGGGACTTGCCATCTTTGGACCCACCCAGAAAGCCGCGCAGCTCGAGGGATCTAAGGACTTCGCCAAGTCGTTTATGAAGGAGTTTGGCATCCCCACCGCCAATTCACAGACCTTCGACTCGCTGGCACCCGCCGTCACCTATGTCGAGAAACATGGGGCGCCAGTGGTGGTCAAAGCTGATGGCCTCGCCGCCGGAAAGGGTGTCACGGTAGCTCAGGATGTGGGGACCGCCCGGCGTGCGCTCAAGGAGAGTTTGGAGGACAAGGTCTTTGGTAAGGCGGGATCGCGGGTTGTCATTGAGGAGTACCTGGAGGGCGAGGAAGTCTCTGTCCTGGCCATTTGCGATGGAATCCGTTTCCTCGCGCTCCCACCCTCCCAGGATCACAAGCGTCTCCTGGATGGTGATGAGGGTCCCAACACGGGGGGTATGGGGGCTTATTGCCCCGCCCCTGTATTAACACCGGATCTCCAACGGTTTGTCGATTCCATGGTTCTCAAACCCACCCTGGATGGAATGGCCCAACGCGGGACTCCCTACAAAGGGGTGCTTTACGCTGGGATGATCCTCACCAGTGATGGCCCCAAGGTCCTTGAGTTCAACTGCCGGATGGGAGATCCGGAAACCCAGGCGGTGCTTCCAGTAGTCAAGAATGACCTGCTTCGGCTATTCCTTGATGCCTCCGCTGGTAAGTTGGATCCGTCAACCTCCATCGAAGTCGATCCAAGCCCGGCGGTGTGTGTGGTCATGGCCTCACATGGTTATCCAGGCTCTTATCCCAAAGGTCTTCCCATCACTGGCCTGGAGTATGTTCAGGCATGTACTGATTGCGTTGTTTTTCATGCAGGCACCCGGACCGGTGAAGATGGATCAGTTTTAACAGCGGGGGGACGTGTTCTGGGTGTGGTGGGACGCGGAGGAGATATCGCCCAAGCTATCGGGACAGCTTATGCCTCCCTCTCGAAGATCCATTTCGAGGGTGCCCAATACCGGAGAGATATCGGCAAGCGTGCGATTATTTCCCTTTCCCGGTGATCTCGGAAAGAGGCGCCAAGCGGCAGTGGAAGAGGGTTTTAACAGCCACAAAAAAGTCCGGCCACCCGATTTTCTTGCCCTCCCAGACTGACCGCGCGCGAAAGCGGACTGATACTTCCTTGATGGTGTAACCCAGACGAAGAACCTTCGCGGTGACCTCCGGGCAGAACTCGAACCCCTCGCAACGTAAATCAATCCGTTCGAGCACCTCACGCCGGAAGGCCTTATAGGCCGTTGCTTCATCACTTATGCTTGTCCAGAACAACCAGGAGACCATCTTAGCCAGGAGCCAGTTCGCCACCCGGTTGGGGATGGCCATCCGTTCGAGTCCTCCCAGGAAACGGGAACCATAACAGACCTCTGTCTCCCCACGGACGATGGGTTCCACCACTGCTGGGATCTCCTCGGGGTCATACTCAAGATCCGCATCCTGGATAATCACAATCTCCCCTGTCGTGGCGGCCAAGCCTGTTCTGATTGCATAGCCTTTTCCACGATTCCTCTCCTGGAAAATCACCACGGTGTCTGGGCTGTGACGGTATTGTTCAAGGATCCGCCGTGTTCCATCGCTGGAATCATCATCTACCAGGATGATCTCCTTGGGTGAATAAGGGACAGCATAGACACGGCCCAACACCTCCTCGAGCTGCGGCTCCTCATTGTATATCGGGATGATGATCGAGAGCCGTAGGCCGGCAGTCATTAAATCTTCCTTTACGCTTTTAATTCCATTTTGACTAGCAACCGGTTCCCAGCGGATAAGGTTACTTGCCGATCAAATTCAATGAAAATTTTTCCTGAGTCACATTTCCAGGTCACCGAGACTGGTTCCTCGCCAAGGTTCACGCTTACTTCCTTGGCCTCTTTCGGTAATGAGAAAGACAGTTGGCGTACGGGAAGTTGGCCATAACACAGGAACATGGAATCAGTCTGGATGTTGCCTTCAACCTTCTGTTCAAACGAACCCCAGCCTTGGGCTGTTGAGAAGAAAGAGGCATGGGAGGATGCTCCAAGAACTGGGTGAAAACCGAGTGACTGACGGGGGCCATCATATTTTTGGCCTTGGGCAGCGAGTAACAGGGAGTAGCTGCTCATCGCACGGGCATAATGATCGCCACACTCGATCTCATTCCAGGGATTACCGACT
>CAZORO010000251.1:0-7853 GCA_964581845.1 uncultured bacterium | reverse complement strand
AGGGTTCCGGCTAGAAAACCGGCCCTACATGCATGGCGCTGGATCTTCCCGCTGGAGGTCTTGGGAAGCTTGCCGGCCTTGAGAAGCGCGATAGAGTGGACTTGGATGTCATGATGCTCGGCGACTGCACGGCGGATGGCGCGGACAATTTCCTTTTCATCGAAGTGATGCCCATTGCCATTACTGGAGGTAGTTTTCCCATTGGCCTTGCTGAGTGCGCGGGTATAACGTGGTTCGACCTCTGCCACAACGGTCAACCTTTCAGAACCACCGGTTTCCGCGACAAACACCGCGCAGCAGGAGGGACGTATCGCGGCGTGAGCATTTTCCACAGTGATTTCGATGTCTTGCGGGTAATGGTTCCTTCCCTCCAGGATAATGAGGTCTTTCAGACGGCCGGTCACAAAAAGCTCGCCATCAAGGATGAAACCAAGGTCTCCAGTCCGAAGATAGGGACCGTCACCCTTGCCACTGATCCTTGCACCAAATGTTCGTAGTGTTTCCTCGGGTTGATCCCAGTATCCTTGGGCGATACTGGGACCCGATACCCAGATCTCGCCGATACGGCCCTGAGGGAGCTCATCCCCCGTGTCCGGGTCCACTATTACCACTTCCTGGTCAGAGGGGACATAACCGCAGCTCACCAGACTGCGTGAGTCCTCCTGACCTTGAGGGACCTCCACCGCCAAATGTTGTTCAAGCGAAGCCTCATCAAAAGCTCGCACCCTGGGCGGCAGCCCGCGTTTGCTGCCCGAGACGATCAAGGTTCCTTCCGCCAGACCATAGCAGGGATAAAAAGCTTCCCGGCGGAAACCACACGAAGCGAATGCCGTGGCGAAGCGCTCAAGGGTATCGTGCCGGATCGGTTCGGCCCCATTGAAGGCGAGAGACCAGCAACTCAGATCGAGGCAAGCCTTCTGTTCCTCAACAATTTTCCGGACACACAAGTCATATGCAAAATTGGGGCCTCCACTGATCGAGGCTTGTTTCCGTGAGATCGCCTGCAGCCAGCGGAAGGGGTGCTGGAGGAAAGTAAGTGGAGACATGAGTGTGGCGCTACCACCACAATAGAAGGTCTGGAGAATACCACCCACAAGCCCCATGTCATGGTAGGAGGGAAGCCAGAATACACCGCAAGAGTCCTCGGTAGTCTCAAAGTAGCGTTGGATGAGCGCTGAATTGTGGAGGATATTTCCATGGGTGATCATCACCCCCTTGGGGGAGGCTGTGGATCCGGAGGTATATTGGAGAAAGGCCAAAGAATCAGAGGGGGAACCGGTTTCACACCACTCCAACGCTAGGCTTTCCGGAAGATCATCAACCGCGATCCAACGCATGAGTTCCAGCCCGGGCGAATGGGCAAAGAGTTCGTCGATCCGGGACAGGATCTCGTTAGTGGTGAGAGCGACAATGGGTTGGGAATCATTGGCGATGGCCTGCATCCGCGGGAGGGTCCGGTTCAGACGGGCCGGATGCGGTGGATAGGTTGGAACCGCCACGACATCGGCGTAGAGACAACCGAAGAAAGCGGTGATGAATTCGAGCCCTGGCGGAAAGACCAGGAGAGCGCGTTCTCCACGGATACGAAGATTCTGGAGAACAGAGGCAATGGAGCGTGCTTTGCTATCCAGGCCGCCATATGTGAGAAAAACCTCCAGGTTCTCATCATGGAGGAAACTTGCAGCCACTTTGTCGGGGTGTCTGAGCGCTCTTGAGCGAAGCAGATCGACCAGAGTCACATCCTGTTGAGGCGAGTCAACAAAGGCATCATATAAGGGTTGTACGGATCCGGAGAGTCTGGCCACGATGGAGTGTTCCCTAGTTCAAAAACATCAGCCGAAAACGATCATCTCTCCCCCTTCCCCAGCCCAAACGAGCCGGAGGGAGGCATTGTAACCTCATGGATTCCCACCTGTGAATCCGGCGTTCTCCTCCACCCCAAGCGAGCCGGGGAGAGAGGTCCAAGAGACCGAACACAAGTCTTTTTCTTACTGATACCCCCCAAGAGGAAATTCGAGCACGGCCTTTGGAGGTACGGCGGAATCCTAGCGAAGCCCCCCCGCCAAAGCAACTGTAACGAGCCCTTTGCTCAGGCTAGGAGATCCACCCAAACAGGGTGAGTCTAGACTCTTCATGGGCTAGGGAGAAGAGGGAAGACGGAGTTCCCTCATGATAGGGAGTGTTGGAAAACAAACTCCATGGTATTGTGTTACATCCCACGGGAGAGTGCCGTTTAGGTATAAGAACCAACAGATTGAAATTCCATGTATCGTTTTCCAGGAGGTTATCTCATGCAGCAGGAATCCCAGGTAATAGCATTCCCCAGCACGAAATTGACACGCCGGAGTTTTGTCGCCGGTACGGGGGGTGTCGCCGCCTTGAGCATCGTGAGTCCTAAGGTTGCCTTTGGTTCCGCGGCGAACTCGAAGATCGAAGTTGGTGTGATCGGTTGTGGAGGACGCGGAACCTGGATCGCCAATTTGTTCCAACAACATGGAGGTTATCAGATCGTGGCGGTGGCGGATTATTTCAAGGACCGGGTGGATGCCTTCGGTGAGAAGTTCGAGGTCTCCTCTATACGGAGATTCACCGGACTCTCGGGTTACAAGCGAATGCTGGAGGGAGACCTGGACGCCATTGTCATAGAGAGTCCCCCCTATTTCCATCCTGAGCAAGCCGCGGCGGGGGTCAAGGCGGGACGCCATGTCTACCTGGCCAAACCCATCGCTGTGGATGTCCCTGGCTGCAAAAGCATCGAGGAGAGTGGCAAAGAGGCTACCAACAAGAACCTTTGCTACTTGATTGATTTTCAATCACGCACCAACCCCTTTTACCAGGAGGCAGTCAAACGAGTCCACCAGGGTGACATTGGCACTGTGATCAGCGCCGACGCGGAATACCATACTGGACGCTTGGGGATCCAAGCCCCCCCTGGCCCCCCCGAAGCTCGTATCCGCAATTGGGTCTTTGATATTGCTCTCTCCGGGGACATTATCACTGAACAGAATATCCATGCCTTGGATGTAACCACTTGGGTCCTGGATGCTCACCCCATCAAAGCGGTGGGTACCGGAGGGCGTAAAGGCCGGACCGATGTGGGGGATTGTTGGGACCATTTTTCAGTCATCTTTACCTTCCCCAATGATGTCCTGGTGACTTTCAGTTCCAAGCAGTATGGCGAGGGGCATGACGATATCCTCTGCCGTGCCTTTGGCACCGAGGGAACCATTCACACTCATTACGGTGGTGAGGTCTGCATCAAAGGCAAGAAACCCTATGAGGGCGGGAACACAGCGCAGATTTATAAAGAGGGAGCGGTCGCAAACATCGCCACCTTCCACAAGAGCATCACGGAGGGAGATTTCTCCAATCCCACCGTGGCAGCCAGTGTCCGTAGCAACCTGACCACTATCCTTGGTAGAACTGCGGCATACACAGGCAAGGAAGCCACCTGGGATGAACTCATGAAGAGCCAGGAGAGGATGGACCCGAAACTCCAAGGGCTAGTAGATTGAGACTTTAACGATTTCCCATCCCCCCTACCCCTGCCCCGTGAGGGGGGAGGGGAAAATGGCTTACTTCCTCCCCACTTGCCCTCATTTGTTGGCGCATAATGAAAAGGGAGGGTTAAGGTGGGGGGGAAGATAGACGGGTTAAAAGGGATCACCATGCAATTATCATGTGAATCTAGGAGGCTGGATCATGACTGAGTCCAAACATTCAAGGAGAGACCTTCTTGTCAGGATGGGGCAAGCCGCTATGGCATTGCCACTGTCAGGCCTGTTGAGGAATGCGGAGGCAGCGGCTCCTACTACTCCGGGATTTAAGATTGGGGTGTGCGATTGGACCATCGAGAAACGCGCGGAAGCTTCGGCCTTCGAGAAAGCCAAGGCGCTGGGATTTGATGGTGTCCAAGTGGACATCGGTTTACCCGATGCGGATCTACCCATGCTCAAACCGGAAATCCGCGCCCAAGCCAAGGAAATGTCGGAAAAACATGGGATTGCAATCGCATCTTTGGCCACAGGGGTTCTGAATGATGTGGCCTACAAGAATGATCCGCGCGCTGAGAAATGGGTCAAGGAAAGCCTCATCGCTGCCCAAGACCTGGGTGTTCAGGTGATTCTGTTGGCCTTCTTTGGAAACGGTGATCTGAAGGGTGACGCGAAAGGAACTGACAATGTGATTGCAAAGCTCAAGGAGGTTGCTCCCCAGGCGGAAAAGATGGGACTGGTATTCGGCATCGAGTCTTGGTTGAGCGCGGAAGAGCATGTCAGCATCCTTGACCGGGTCGGCTCCCCGGCAGTCAAAGTCTATTACGACGTTGGAAATTCCCACCACAAGGGATATGACATTTACAAAGAAATCCGCTTCCTGGGAAAAGACCGGATTTGCGAATTCCACGCCAAGGACTACGACAACCTCTATGGCAAAGGATCCATCGACTTCCCCGCGGTCCGCAAGGCCATGGATGACATCGGTTACCGTGGATGGATTCAGGTGGAGGGCTTCCAGTATCCCATGGGGCTGGAGGAAAGCCTGAAGTATGACCTCGATTATCTGAGGGGGGTGTTTCCGGAGAAGGTGTGAGCGCCATCGGACCCGGCGGAGCGAGTCACACCATGGAGGGACGCATTCCATTGCGTCCCCTTTCCATCGCGTCCCCTTTCCATCGCGTCCACACACGCCATCGGACCCGACGGAGCGGGTCCCTCCATGGAGGGAGAATTATGGAAAACCATGCGATTGAAATCGCGACTCCAAGCGCCTCTCTTTGGGATTCTTCCAGGAACCGCGATGGGGTAACATTCTCCCCATGTCTCAAATACCTGTTCAACTCAATGATGTTTTAGCCATCACCCGCGAGGCGGGCGACTTGCTCATGTCCAAATTCGAGACCGGCATCGAGGTCGGTATCAAGGGAACCGAGGAGATCGTCACCGAAGCAGACCGTGCCAGCGAGGCTCTTCTCCATAACCGTTTGACTTCCCTCTTCCCCGGCTCAGGATTTTGCGGGGAGGAAACTGGAGTTCATCCGGGAAATAATGGCTTCACATGGGTTGTGGATCCCCTGGATGGAACTCACAACTACTCGGCTGGGGTTCCGCTATGGGCCTGTTCGGTGGCCTTGTTGGATGAGAGCCGAAACCCGGTCTTGGGAGTATTGGATTTCCCCACCATGCGGAAACTGGTGTGGGCCGAACGTGATGGTGGGGCCTTCCAGAATGACAAGCCGCTCCATGTGGATACCTCTCCGCTCAATGAAACCTCCTTGATCGGAATCCAATCCAGGATCCGGCTCAGGCCATTCCCCCCCCATGTGGAAAACACCTGCTTCAAATACTGTGGACGTTCTTTTGGATCGATTGTTTATCACGCCGCCATGATCGCGGCTGGAAGGATGCGCGCCAGTGTGGACTTGACCGTAAAGCTGCATGACATCGCGGCAGCCTCGCTCATCATTGAGGAGGCGGGTGGGATGGTCAGTGACCTGGATGGTAAGCCGGTTTTTCCAGAATCCCATTACTCAGGAGATTTCAAAGACTTGGTTCTTCCCTTCTACGCGGCCGACCCGGTGAATGGCCCTTCTCTCCTGAAATATCTTCTCCCGGATGGAACTCCGCCTGGATTTCTTGGATCACGGGGAGGATCTGCTGAGATTAAGACGTGATTTTTTTCCATATTTTGGATAGACTGACGGCATCTCCACGAGGGGTACTGGTCCTTTTGGGCCAACACATCCACAACTTAAATAGAGGAGAATGGGGATGAAACGACAGAAAGGGAAACTGGGTTGGATGGCCGTTATCATGGGTTGTTTAAGCCTCATGGCCTCCTCCGAAGGCCAAGACATACCCTACCGGACTGGATTTGAACCACCCGCTTTCACTGTTGGAGCATTGGGAACCTCCGGACAGGATGGCTGGGTGGGAACTGGTGAAATCCAGAATGCCACACCCTCGATGATCCACTCCGGGCAACAA
This sequence comes from uncultured bacterium, assembly GCA_964581845.1. Lineage (GTDB taxonomy): Bacteria > Hinthialibacterota > Hinthialibacteria > OLB16 > OLB16 > OLB16. The sequence continues at coordinate 1,869 of CAZORO010000251.1, read as the reverse complement.
TCACTACAAATCAACGAAACCTCATTGGTGACTCGTGAGATGGCAAGCGGGCCGGGCAAGATGGTGTACATCGATGGATACTACCATGGCCCCACCGTGAGCACTCTCCCTGATCCCACCAAGATGGATGCGGGGAGTTCGCTGCTTCTGTTTCACGAGACCGAGGGAATCATGGCCCTGAATGGAAATGGGAGCGGGGGTGGTAATTGGACCTCCACGGGAATTTCGGTCTCCTCATCCACATTACAGCGCATCACCATCGCCTTGGATTTTGTCACCCATACTTGGACCCTCTTCATCGACAAACAGCCGGTTCCTGTCGATTCTCCTCAAACCTTCGGTTTCAAGAACAACACGATCAACCAGTTGAATGGGATCGATATCGAGACCTCCGGCCAAGGCAAGGGGTATCTGGATGATTTCTCGGCAACCACTGCAGTGCCAGACTTCTTCAATTATTCTCTCTTCGACTTTTCGCGTGAGTGGCAGGATACCACCTCCACTAGCCTCAATTGGGATCTGGCCCCGGTGGATGGGCGGGTCAACACCAATGATCTGGATGAATTGATCGCAAAGATTTTGGAATAGACATAGAATCTTTCAGACCAGTCTAGAAGTCTCCCCCCACCCAACTCTCCCCCCTGGCGGGGAAGTAGTATTCGCGGGCGTGGCAAAAAGACATCACCCCCTCAACCGGTGATCGATGCAGCCGGTTCAGGGGGTGAGAAAAACAGGGTCGATTGGCGAAGTGGGAGAGTTTTACTTCTTCATCTTCTTAAGCCCCGCTTCGGCCGCAAACTGAATCTGTTCACCAGCCTTAGATTTGGCAAGGTTCTTATACATTTTCTCGGCGCGTTCCCTCTTGCCTTGCGCGGCCAGGTTATCAGCAAACCGCAGACGGATATTTTCACGGAACACAATCGTGGTCTCAGACTTGACCGATTCCAGGTGTTTCTTCAGTTCTTTCGGTGGAAGGGCGCCCGACTTGGCCATGGCCTCGATAGCATCAGCCTTGACCTCGCCATTCGCCCCATTGATGAACTTCTCCAATGCCGGACCAGCACTCTTGTCCTGGCGCTGTCCAAGAGCGGCAAGAAGACGTGGTTGGAAGTCGGCTGAAGCCTTCACTAGCTTCTTCTCAAGCAGCTCGGTGGCGGCACGTCCGGGGACACGCTGGATGGCGCGACAGGCCTCTTCCCTCACCGCTGTGTCATTCAACAACGGTTCAATCGCGGCCAGGTTCGAGTCATCGGCGATACAAGCCAGCAAATCGAGGATCTCATTCTTGACCTTCGCGGAACGTTCCGGAACCAGCAGCTTGCACATCTCGGCGGCAACCGCCTTGCGGTCCGCATCGGCTCCGGGACGGCCCACATTGTGGACAATCCGCTCGATGCCACGTTTGAGGTCCTGGAATTTGGAACGGTCCGCCGCCTCCATCCGCTCCCCCAGAGGAACAATCACCTGAGCGCCGAATTTCTCAGCCGTCGTCCAGGCGGGATAGCGCAGGGTGGCTGAAGCGTTGTCCATGGTGGCCATGAAGGCCGCCACATCCTCCGCCGCCGAGCTCTTCACGGCGGTCAGGGAAAGCAGAATCCCCGCCACCAAGAAGAGGCTTGCGTAACAACTGATCGTGGATCTGAATCTTCCACTTTTGGAAGACTCATGAATTATGACAGACATTCGATAACCTCCATCTTACAGGTGATAGCGGCCTCTTCCCGGGGCCTTAACATATCGGTTGGCTTCCTCATCGTTGATGAATCTCTGGGCAACCGGATCCCAGGAGAGTTTTCGACCCAGAATGTAGGCTAGGTTTCCGATGATGCACATCTGCGAAACACGGACACCCGCCACGATATCCATCAG
>CAZORO010000250.1:0-7862 GCA_964581845.1 uncultured bacterium | reverse complement strand
CGCGCCGCCTGGTCCAGATCAGAGTCGAGTGTCTCTCCACGGTAGGCATGGGAGGCCAGCTTGGGGGAACTTTGAGCGGCACGCACGATCGCAAAGTGAATCCTCGGCTCGTCCATCTTCCGGAGAACATCTTGCTCCAGACTATCCAGGTTCATCTCCTTTCCACCCAGTTGGAATTTGGTGTTCTTGAAAAAGAACCAGACTTTTTTAACCGACTTGATCTTTCCTTCCTTAAGCACCCCGTTGATGCAGTTCGCGTTGTAAGCATTGATGGCCATGGCGATCTGTTCTTCCCTGGGCAGCGACTGGAATGGAGCACTCGCCAATTGAGAGAGATAGGTCTGCAGGTCCTGGTAATGTTGAGCCATCTTGGCATAGTCCACCACGCCATCCGTCACTGTCTCCCGCAAGAGCTTGTCGAACAACGAGTGGTCAAAGCCAGAGGAATCTTCTCCCTGGGATGGTGAGTTGAATCCATATAACAGGATTCCGGTTCCACACAGCAGAATGAGCATGCGCTCATGCATGGCAATCATCTCCTCATCTTGAGCAAGGAAAGGCCCTTTGCCTCCAAGTGTTTGTCTGCAGGAGGACCGGTATGAACCATATGACTCCCCCATGCTTTAAGTCATTCTACAGTTCGGACAGGAAGCATATAACCCAATCTTCCATTCAACCATTCCATTTCGGTTCTTGCTTCCATTTCACCGGTTCATTAGGATCAAGGGACGTGACGATCGAGGTTGGAGGAAAACATGGGCAGGATTTATGGAAACATTACTGAAACGGTAGGAAACACGCCGTTGGTACGCCTGAACCGGATGACTGAGGGTCTCAAGGCCACGGTGGTGTGTAAGCTGGAGTTTTTCAACCCGCTGGCTAGCGTCAAGGACCGGATCGCTGTGAGCATGATGGATGCCGCCGAAAGGGAAGGCATTCTCAAGAAGGACACCATCATCGTGGAACCAACCAGCGGGAATACCGGGATTGGATTGGCTTTCGTGGCTGCCGCGCGGGGTTACCGGCTGATCCTTACCATGCCGGAGTCCATGTCTGTGGAACGACGGATTCTACTCCACATGCTGGGCGCGGAATTGGAACTGACACCCGCCTCCAAGGGAATGCCGGGCGCCATCGCACGTGCCGAGGTTATTGTCCAATCCACTCCCAATGCCTGGATGCCGCAGCAGTTCATGAATCCCGCTAATCCCGAAGTCCATCGTAAAACCACCGCCGAGGAAATCTGGAATGACACCGATGGGAAGGTGGATTTCGTGGTGGCTGGTGTCGGTACCGGCGGTACCCTCACCGGAATCGGCGAGGCCCTCAAGGCTCGTAAACCTTCCCTCCGGATGATCGCGGTTGAACCCAAGGATTCCCCCGTTCTCTCAGGAGGGAAACCGGGACCACACCGGATTCAGGGGATTGGAGCGGGCTTTATTCCCGAAATCCTGAACCGTCAGATCATCGATGAGGTGATTACGGTCACTAATGAGGACTCCTTTGACCGCGCCCGCCAAGCTGCCCGAACCGAGGGGATCCTGTGTGGTATTTCCTCGGGCGCCGCCATCCATGCCGCCCTGGAACTCGCGGCGCGTCCCGCCAACGAGGGCAAACTCATCGTGGCGATCCTGCCCAGCTGTGGTGAACGTTACCTGAGTACCGCCCTGGCGGATGAAGCGCGTGCAGCTGTTGCATCTTGAACGAGGAGATGGATCGACTCGAAGAGGAGTCCCTTTGTTTTCCAGCCAAGGAATGGGCGGAACCGGCCTCATGAAACCCAGTCCATCGATGGATGCGGAAGCCGGAAAATTCCTGGACGGGGCCTGGACTCAGTGGAAGGATTACCGCCCCTGGCAGTCACCCATCAAGGAAATCCAAACCGCTCAACAGGACTCGGCCCGCGATGACACACGGCTCCTTTTCCGGCTCAAGGGGGAGAGCTCCTTCTTCATCGGTGTCCGATGCCAAGCACGCACCATCCGGGTGGGTATGGTGACCACCAACCGCTGGCTGAGCGAGGGAATCGAGCAAGCGGTCTTGGATAGTGGCGGTTCCATGACCGAGTTCCTCGAGGACGAGATGGAAGCCGATGATGATCTCAAGTTCCCAATGGTTCATTACCATGATTCCGGTGAGTTCTACTTTCTAAGTGAAATCCCCTTCGAGAATCTGGATGACCCGCAATTGAATGACCAGGTGACGATGTATTTCAAAGGGTATGTCATCGCGTTTGAAGGATATTTAAAGGAGGACTGAGCGCTTTGACAGATTTTGTGATGGGTCTCGATATGGGGACCGGAGGAGCACGTGCTCTCGCGGTGGATGCGCAAGGGAAGGTGCTCTCCTCGGCAAGCCATATCCTTCCCACCCCCTTCATGGACAGCACCGGGGTCTCTGAACAGGTGGCTGGCAGCTGGAGAATCGCCGCCATGGCCGCCTTGGAGAAGTGCCTCCATGGAGTCCGGGAATCGGGAGTCGATACCAGCGGATTGAAAGCCATCTGTGTGGATGGAACCTCTGGAAGCATTGTGCTTCTGGATGGCGAAGACTCCCCTCTCTACCCCGGTATCCTCCACAATGACACCCGTTCGGGCGAGGAGGCACAAGAACTGAACAATCTCCTTGCTGGTCATTGCCACGAAGTGGGATACCGCTTCGGCGCCTCTTTCGCGCTTAGCAAGATTCTCTGGATGCAAAAACACAAACCACTGCTCTTCGATCGTGTCCGGCGTATCGAACACCAGTGTGACTATGTGATTGGCCACCTCACTGGACGGCACGGAGTTTCCGATCCATCCAACTCGCTCAAAACCGGTTACAACCTGGTCCGGGACAGATGGCCCTCACAGCTCGAGAACCTTGGTTTACTGGATTTGCTCCCCATGGTGATTCCCTCAGGAGAAGAGGTCGGTGAGATCCGTATGGATATCGCCTCGAGTTTGGGAATTCCAAGGGCTACAAAGGTGTTGGCGGGCGTGACGGACAGTACGGCGGCGTTTCTAGCCACTGGCGCCGCGAGACCAGGAGAATTCGCGGTTTGTCTCGGAACCACCCTTGCTTTCAAGGGCATCTCCAGGGAACTGGTGCATGATCCGGATGGAGTCGTCTACTGCCACCGTCATCCCGGTGGTGGCTGGCTCCCAGGAGGCGCCAGCAACGTGGGGGGGGCTTGCCTGAAAGCTCTTTTTAAGGGGCAAAATCTCGAGGTCCTTGACCATGCTGTGGAGTCCCGCTTTCCCACACGGACCCTCTGTTACCCTCTTGTTGAGACCGGAGAGCGTTTCCCCTTCAATGCTCCGGAGGCTCAAGGCTTTTTCGACCAGCCCGCCGATGACCTTGACCGGTATCTTTCTTTGCTTCAAGGCGTTGGCTTGCTGGAGAGATGGTGTTTCGAGCGTTTCAAGAATTTGGGGATCGATGTCAGATCACCCATTTACACCACGGGGAGCGGTTCGCGCAGTGATATCTGGAATCAAATCCGCGCGAATCTCCTGCAACGCCACCTGGCGCGTCCAGTCTCGACAGATCCAGCCATGGGAGTGGCACTCCTGGCTGCCTCACGGGTTTTCCATGAGGGCGACCTGGTAAAAACGGGTAAAGCGATGACAAAGGTTGAGAAATCATATTCGCCCGATCCCAAATGGGAGGAATGGGCGGATGAACAGCTGGCTGAGATCAAGAGGCGCTGCCACGAAAGGGGGTGGATTTGATCCGCTTGGGGCTCAAGTATCGGTGGCCAAGTCACTTGTAGACCTGCCAGGATTCACCGGTGACAGCCGATGGTTCCATGCCAATATCCACTACATTTGAGATTTCCGAAGTGTTACCGGATTCATCCAAGGTCCGCAGCGCGAAATAGATGTGTTCGGTATCTTCTGGAAGACCGGTTACCGTGACCAGCTCCTGAAGTCCCGCCACCTTGGGGGGGGGAGGAATGGCGAATTCCCCATGACGGAAGTCCATGAGACCGGCGATCGGCTCTAGTGACCAGCGGAGATCATAGGCAAAGGCTTGGCCTGAGTGGCCGTCATCCCCGGGAGCGGTCCATTGGAGTGCCGCTGTAGTCTCGGTTTTTGAAACCAGACGCAGGTCGATGGTGGCCGCGGGCGGGATCACATCCGCTGGGCCATTGGTGGCGGAAACCATATTCGACCAGGATTCATGCCCCGCGTCATCCGTGATTTTGAGAAGGAAATAGAGTGTGGAACTTTCAGGAAGGTTGGCTGGAACCAAGGTCTCGATAGTTCCTGGAGCCTTGGGGAAGGATAGATTCCCCACCAGGAAACCTTGAGGAAAGCTTTCTATCGTCAAAGGCGAGGTGGCATAGCGCAGCTCATAGGAGGCCGCCATTCCCTCCTTCCCATCATCCCCAGGAGCAGTCCACCACAGGGACACACGGTCATCCGAGACACCTGCAACACTCAGATCCGTGACCGGGTCTGGGGGGATTGTGTCGGAGACGATATATGATGCCGGCCCAGGCAGAATTCCAATCCGGTAGGTCATCGTGGCATTGCTGATGCTGGTTCCATGCCCATAGGAGAGGCTGCTGACAACCACCGTAAAGGTGGTGTGATTGGAGGGGATGTCAAACTCCCCATAGCCCGAGGTGTCAAGTTGAACAGGTGTTTCCTCCAGGAGAATATAGGGAATCTCCAACGAACTTGACCTTTGTGTTTCGGCATAGGTGACTCGTGCCAGCCAGTCTCCATCGGCCGAGATATATCCATGGAAGGCTCCGGTTTCGCCACCTCCACGTTGGAACAAGTGGTAATCATTCGCCCAGGGTTCGAGAAAGGTTTCCAACTCCGGTGAAGTTATGGGCCTGGTGCGCTGAGTAAAGAAGATGGGGAAAAGGCTGATACCCCAAAGGGAATCACCGAATATGCTTTCGTAAGTACTCAACCAGTATGGGGGAGAATCAAAAAAAGAGTACGAATAGTCTCCCGAGGCAGTATCGAACAGGTTGGCCATGGTCCAATTGTGAAAGATTGTTCCGAAATCTGTTCCATGTTCATTGCGCAGGAAGTAGTCGATTCCCTCCGCCCCCTTGAGCCTGCTATGGGAGAGGGTCTTGATCATGGAGTTACCTCCGAACTTGTCACCGAGGAAACGGTTGAAATAATACACGGCTCCATATTGGGATAAGGTATTGTCCCAGGAGGTCAGACTGTCAGTGGGGGCGAGAGAGAACATCTCCTTGTGTTGGTCGACCGTGTTGTCGTAATCCGCGGCGTACATGGCGAACTCTGAACACCCCTCGTTGAACCAGACGTCCTCATTACGGTCCAGCGCCCAGTGGAGCATGTGTTGATATTCATGTGCGAAGAGTCCCAGGACCAGGGTGGAAAGCTCACCAGTGTAGCTATCCCGGGACACGAAATACTCATTGATGTACACCATCTCCCTTTCGTTGCTGTACCCCAGTCCGGCATGGAAAGCCTCGGTGCTGGTATATTGGTTGGCGTCATCGAAATAACCCGCGGCGGTTCCGCCGATCAAGGAAGTTCCCACGAAGGTGGCGATCAGGATGGTCACGCGCGGATCGCCATCCAGTGCATCCGGGGGATCCCCGAATACCGCGCCGACTTTTGAGTAGATCTCGGTCTCGAACTGATTGATCATCGCATCCATCAGATCTGTGTCGATAGAAAGCCCCAACTCCACATAGAGATAAGCATGAGCGCTGACCCGGACAAGCTCAGCAAAGGTAATAATCTTCTCTTCGTTGGGGGTGAGGACTCCCGTGTTGACATAGTTCGTGAAGTCCACGATCCAAAAGTACTCAATCTCTCCAATCTCATGAGACTTTGGAATGGCCCCCTTCTCCACCTTCCATGCTCCATAGGGTTCATAGGGCAGGCTCTCGATGGGGATTTGACCCTTCCCCCTGTTCTGTTGGATTGCACTGGTAGCGTCGAACCACCGTGTTGGCTGGTCTTGCGCTTTTGCCATAGGAGTCCATGTGACTAGAGCCAGCAAGAGGATTCCGGGAATGATTTTCATATAGGTCATTTCTCAATCCATAACAAAGAGTGATAATCTCATTGTATCCACCCAATCTCCAATCGAAAGATTTTTTAATAGCCCCGTACCTCTATTTTTGAGATGGATCAGGCGCTAGGAGAAGGTTGTAACAGTGGATCCAAGTTTTTCAAAAGGCACAAGGTAGTGTCTCCCACTCCGGGATCTCCACCAAAAAAACATCGTCATTTCCGAACTTGCTGGAGGTGAAAACAACCGCTTTGCTGTCCGGCGTGAAGGAGGCATGAGGATGGTTGTTACAACCTGGACTGAGATGCCCTTGAGTGAGCAGACGCCGCTGGCCGGTGCTGATCTGAATGAGCCAGAGGTTACGGTCGAAATCATCTCCCACAGCCCATTTCCCATCCGGGCTGCCATGGGTGTGCCAGGCCCTGTATTGGCTGTGGACCGTGGGTGTTCCGGTGGCTAGGTCCGCGCTGAGAACCCCATGGGGCTTCCTTTCGTGCTCCTCATCATAGGGCCACACGGTGAAGATGGCCCGGTCTGGCCCCCACCAGACCTCATGCGTGACCCATTCGTTGTAGGTTTCCTTGTAAAATGGTTTGAGGTCTGATCCATCCGCCTTGACCGTCCAGATCCGCTGTGGGGTCTCGCCCCCTGTCTCCCAACAGAACATCAGGAGACCTGGGACAAAGGGGCTGGCCTGAGTATGACCTGTTAGGAAATCAACTTCGCACACTTTCCTCCATTGGCCCAAGGAAATATCGAAGGCAGTAATCCCCCAGCGTTTGTCTTTCTCAAAGCAAACCGCCGCGTAGAGCGTCTTCTCATCCGCATCAATCGTAAGGCCATGGGCACTCTCGCAAATGCTCACCTTGTCCCCGATCCGTTGCGGGTGTGGGGCGCCGCTGAAAACATCGCTCACATGGATCCGGTGAATACCCAGACCATCCATGAAATACAGAGCGTCCTCTTTGCGCGCCAGGGTGAAGTCGGCGCTTCCTCGAGGACACAAACACCGGATCCGTCCAGTCTTTATCTCAATGGCATGAGGGAGCATTCCGCCTGAACGATCCGAGCTAAAAACAAGGTACTCCATTCCCGGGGTCCACATGGGATGGGTTTGGTAGACAACTTGGTCTTTGGAGGAACCTCTTGTCAGCGTTCTGACACGGACACCAGTGCGATCGTCCTGGTACTCGCTCATCTCCGAGGGCCACTCCTCAGTTTCTGGCGTATTCTCAACCCCCATGGCCTTTGTCACCAACGTTCCGGCAGTTAAAGCAGCTGTTTTAAGAAACTCACGCCGATTGACTCCCATCATAATGTATTACCTGGAAGGTTTATTTTTAGTTGTTCCAATCGGCATTTCATCCGGTTGGGACGGCACCGGTCCGCTACTAGGATCGCACGGACCCGCGCGACTGTTTCCTCCACCGACCGGTTGATCACCCAGTAATCATAATCTTTGGCGAAGGAGAGCTCCCATTGTGCATTTCTCAGTCTGACCGCCATGTCATCCCCGGAGACATCGCCGCGCCCGTGGATCCGGCGTTCGAGTTCCTCCATGGATGGTGGCAGAAGAAAGATCAAGAGGGATTCCTCACACCGGCTGCGTACTTGAATCCCACCCTGTACATCGATGACCAAGAGGGCATCGGCTCCTTTATAAAGGCTTTCCTCCAGGGGGCCTCGTGGAGTTCCATAAAAAAAACCATGGACCTCGGCATATTCCAGGAACCAGTCTTGTTCAATTCCTCTTTGGAATTCTTCCTTTGAAAAAAAGAGATAGTCCTTGCCATGGACCTCGCCGGGGCGAGGGGGACGTGTCGTGGCCGAGATCGAGGGAACCACATCCTGATACCGCGCAAGCA
>CAZORO010000249.1:0-7864 GCA_964581845.1 uncultured bacterium | reverse complement strand
CATCTGACCGTGTGTGAAGCCCAAAGAGTCGGGCCGCTTCTTCATTCTCTGAACCAATGGGAAACACAAGGTGCGATCGGGACGATTCTCCATGAGGAAGGTCGGTATCGTGGTTGGCTCTCCACGGGTTGGGGAGACCTGGATATATTCGCTCCCGGAAAGCGTAATCCGCCTGTTACCTGCTACATGGAATCTGAGGATGGATATGAATGGAAATCGGCTCCGGTGGGTATCACTGAATGGGAAGGGAGTTATCAGAACAACATCCTTTTCACAACTCGATCCTTTGTAGGGGGTGGTTTCAGTGTTTTCCGGGACCCGATCGGTGAGGATTCTGAACGGTATAAATTGGTCGCAGAATGGACACAGTGGGATGGGGAGACGATTGCAAGGTATGAGGCCCAATATCCGGACAGAACAGACCCGAGGGCAAAAAGAAACGACTGTAATATTTTGCTTGGGGTTCGAGGAGCAGTATCTCGTGATGGCTTGAAGTGGACACCGTTTGATGAACCCCTTGTAGTAACTCATTGTGATACCCAACTTGTCGCAACCTATAATTCTCACCTTCAGGAATACGTTCTCTACACACGTGACTATGCTGATCTCCCCATGAACACTGGAGGGGGAGATCAAAAAGTTGAATACCAGGCTGGCAGAATGGTTCTCCATTCCAGGAGGGCTATTGGATGCGCGCGAAGTAAAGACTTCCGGAGGTTTCCACTCCCCGAAGTTGTCCTCCAGGCAGACCTATCCATGAAACCCTCCGAGGTCCTTTACACGAATTGTTACACAACCATTCCAGGGGCACCTGAACACCACTTAATGTTTCCCGCTGTCTGGGATCTCGCGCACCATGATGAGACATGGCTGACTTTGGCAACGAGCTATGATGGTCTTTTGTGGCAATATGTTCCCCGTGCGAAAATCATTGAAACCGCTCCTTTTGGCTCGTGGGATGGAGGTTGTCTTTTCGCGCATCCAAATCTGATTGAGTTACCGAATGGAGACTGGGCCCTTCCTTATACTGGATATTCAGTTCCTCACAAATATCCACGTGTCAAGGCCAGCCGGAACACAGGTTATGCCCTTTGGCCTAAAGGAAGACTCATGGGGATCGAAGCTGATGAAAAAGGAGGATTTTCAACCATCAGTTTCCATTCTCGGGGTGATCGGCTTTCGATAAATGCCCTTACACGCCGTGGCGGTTTTGTCCGTGTTGAGGTAATAGGACCGGATGGAAATCCTGTAAAAGGTCGAGAGATGGAAAATGCCTGTCCTCTAGTTGGGGATTGCTTCTGGACTCCCGTTCGATGGAAAGATAGTGAAACCTTGGGCCAGATGAAAGGCACGGAAATCCGTCTGCGATTCGATCTCAAATGTGCCAAAATTTTCGGTCTCCAATTTGATTGCAGTTAAATGTGTCTCTGACTCCAGCGGAAATGCTGTCACTGTCTTCAGTGGGTTTTGTTAATAGAAATATTCATGGTGAAGGCGGATAATAATGCAGGTTGAAGATAGGTTTGTTCGATTTCATTGGATTGATTGGACAGTGGTGTTGACCTACCTGGCTGCGCTTATTGTGATAGGCATATACCAATCCCGTAAGGAGAAAACGGTTAATGAATATTTCCTTGCTGGGAGAAAAATGAAATGGCTTCCAATCGGACTTTCACTGATGGCAGCCCTGACCAGCGCAGGAGATTACCTCGGGCAACCTTCAGCCATGATCCAGTATGGTCCGATGATTTTGGCAGGGGTATTGTCCTGGCTGATTCTTTATCCTTATGTTTTCTACATCATTCTCCCATTTTATCGAAAGCTGGGCATCTACACGGTATATGAATATCTCGAAATTCGATTTGACTCCAAAGTGCGGACACTTGCCGCAGGGATATATCTCGTCTGGCAAATCCTTCTTCTAGGAGTCTGTCTTTATGTCCCGTGTCTCGCCATGGTTGCTGCAACCAACCAAGATGATCTTCTTATTCCTCTGATTCTTGTATTAGGGGTTGTAGCAACAACCTACACCGCGCTTGGCGGCATGAAAGGAGTGATATGGGGTGGTGTCATGCAGTCCGCGATCTTGTTCACCGCTTTAGCCATTCAGGTAGGTCTCCTGTGGTGGAATGTCGATGGCGGATTGAAAGCAATTGCTGGTAATATTCATCATGTTGGCATCTACAACAAACCATTTCCTGAGACGACTTCATTTTCTGATTGGATCAAAGAATACTTCATTGTTCCCTACACTGTGTTTGGGATGTTCTGGCTGACAACCCTTGGCCGGATTAACACATTTACCTGTAATCAACAGATTATCCAGCGTTTTGAAACAGCCAGTTCCATCAAGGATGCGCGTCGGAGCTTTCTACTGATGCTTGTTGGTGATTCGGTTTCGATAACACTCCTGTCTCTGATGGGAGTCGCCTACTTTGCCTACTATTCTACCGATGGCCGGTTGCCAGAAGTTTTGGCGGTCAATCCTGATAAGGTGGTTCCCTGGTTCATCTCGGATATCTTCCCCATCGGTTTGACTGGCCTGATTATCGCCTCTCTTTGGGCAGTGGGGCTTTCCGCCTTTTCCGGGCTTCTTAACTCAATTTGCACTGTGGCGGTGGTTGATTTCGCAGTTCGGATCTTTCCTCACATCAAAGCAACCGATGAATCCAGTCGTGATCAACAAAGATTCCAAGTATTGATCTCCAGAGTATTAACATTCATTCTGGGCTTAGTGGCAATTGTCATCGCATCCAATGCCATGCGAATGGGAAAGCTGATCGATATCATGATGGGACTGAGTGGAAGCTTCATGGGGCCGATCCTCGGAATTTTCCTGTTCGCGATTTTTGTCCCTCGGGCCAACAGTCATGGGGTATTCTGGGGAGGTCTGATTGGATCGGTGGTCGGGATTTATTCAACGATATGGACCGCACCCGGTCTTTACCAGGAAGGCGCTATTCTATTCCCCATTGCCTTCTGCTTTCCTGATCCGGAAATCCACCGTGCAATTAGCAAACAATGGATTGGTACTCTGGGTCTCATCGGAATGGCCTTCCCAACCCTCCTGATCAGCCTGCTCACATCACCTGAGCCAGAGAAAAGCACAAACACTTGGTGGAATCTCAGAAAGAAGGATTGATGTGGGTGCTTTCTGTATTCCAGATGCGTTCTGGAAAGTTAACAAAACTCAATCATGAAGATATCACTCATATCCATATTAAATCGAAGGAATATCGGTTGTCCCGGATGAACTCCCAGATCACAGGAATCACCCCACCGAACAATTGCCTTGGAATGATCACCCACGATCGGATGACAATCCTCGAATTTGCGACCGCGAACTGGAGACCGGCTGAGATAATCAACCACCTCAACCTTAACGGAGCCGGCACGTCGGGTACGGACATTCAAGGTCAACTGTCGGGTGGGTGGGAGAAAGGCATATGTACTGAATTCCCCAAGCGCATCTGCCTTTAAAGCGACAACACGACCCTGTGGCCAACGGATATACGCAGTCCGGGATTTCCATTGACCACGCGGGTACTTGTGGGGAATATTATGACCTTGATAAGGCATGACAAAGGAACCATCTGGCAATTCAACCATATTGGGTGAAGCAAACAGACAACCCCCATCAAACTGGCCAAAAGCTGCCGTATCAAGTACTGATCCTCCCGGAACCATATGCCAGAGAATCCCATCTGAACTCGTATAAAGCAACAGCCGTGTTTGATCATTACTTGTATCCCATACAGTGGTCAGCATGAGATGATGATCCGGTGCACCGGGAATTGAGGTTCGTCCGTTAAGATAATAGACTTCTGAAGGTCCAACCTCGGGTCCCGGAGTGAGGATGGTCCTGGATATCGGAAAACGAGTAAAATCACTTGTCTCGGAACGTCCTATACTCCGCCGCAAGGAAACGAACGCAAGCGGATTTCGTGGTTCTGTTGGTACTGGATCGAGTCCTCCATACCACTTACGGGTATAGCAGACATATTTCTGGAGGATCGTATCGTAATATGCTACGGGTTGATTATCGGAATGCTCAACCACCAATGGCATATCCAGAAATTTCCAGTCACACCCATCCCGTGAGACTGCTCCAAGCAAAGCGACAACGTAACCTTTCGAGAAATCATGCTCCATGTGACTGTAGGAATCATTGCGTACATCCTCCCTTACCGCCCATTCCTGCCATGCCTCAGGACGGTTCTTCTTGAATTCTTCGAATCGGGAAAGAGAGACGAAGCCTGTTCCGACCAGCTTGTAACGCTCATGAGGATCAGCGGAAGGATCAATAAAAACTGTGCCTCCCTGCAGTCCGGCAGTATTTGGGAGAAGATTATTATCTTTTTTACCAAGGTATTCGACTAAGCCAACTCTGGGACGTTTCCAATTGATTCCATCGTTGGATTCCAATACGTGAAAATGGCATCCCACAAGAGCAAGATCCTGTCGTATCGGATGATCCCAACTGTATCCCCAGGCACGATAAATTCCTTCTTCCTGGATAAGGGTATGGATGTGGACTGCGGTCTGCTCCCAGGGACGCTCAGGCTGAAGCACAGGACCATAACGCTCTGGTTTCTGTGCCTCGAGTCGAATGCCATACGGTCGATCCTTGGAAAGAAAAAGTGCTTCGTCTGGAGAGACATCTCCTGTCACTGTGATGTTTTCGCCCGTCTGGCTGAACCATCCGAACTCGGCGGGACGAATAAAAGACCAATCCATGAAGACCAGTCGTTTTCCCAATAGTGTGAATGGCTCACTGACGGATCGTTGTTCTCGCAGCATCCATTAACTCCTCTTGATACAATGCTCAAGGAATGATGAATCTGTGTGTTTAAATTTTTAGCAGAGTATCAAAAACGGGAGTTCCCTCAATCTCCAAAGCGATCACATTACAATGGGGGTCGGGGGGATTCTCGGGAAGGCCAGTGAATACCAGACGGTCGGGTTGTGATTGCATGAAGTCAACACGAGAGCCACTGCTCAGCAAAGTAGCTGATTTCACTTGGTTACCGAGGCCTGCAAAACAGAAACTTGGTCCCATCCAACGATCAAGGTGGACATACACACTGCCATTTTTGTGTGTGATCCAATCACCCCATTCGGCATGTGCCGCTGGAATACCTTCGCAACCAAAGATTGATTCACCTTGAATTCTCAGCCAATTCCCGACTTCCCTGATCAGATGGGTTTGTTTCTCAGGAATGGTCCCATCTTCATAAGGTCCTACATTCAGTAGGAAGTTCCCCCCCTGGATAATGGGAGTGCGAATCATACGAATGAGAGTGGCCACCGATTTGTAGTCATTATCTCCACGATGGTTACCCCAGCGGATCGCAAGCGGCATACAAACCTCCCATGGACGCATTGGATCCAGCCGTTCAAATTTTTCCTCTGAGATATCGAAATCGCCAGGAGTGCGACCGCGGTTGTTGATCAGGATACCAGGTTGTAGTTGGCGGGCCATTGCCTCAAGACCTGCCGCATCGAATGATTCACCAACCAAAGGTGCGTCATCGAACCATAGAATATCGATTTCACCATAAGAGGTTAGCAGTTCACGCAGCTGGGCACGGTTGCTTTGCCACAATTCCTTCCAGGACTCGTTATGGGTAGGATTCTTCCTGAGGTCCGAGAAAACTTGATAAGCTCCAAAACGCCTAAAATGTTCATACCAATTGCTTAATCCGAAATATAACCCAATCCCCATTCTTTCCTCACGACAAGCTCTAACAAAGTCCCGGACAAGATCTCTTTGTGGTGTCTGCGTGAAAGAATTTCGTGGATTATGCTCTGAACGATAGAGGCAATAGCCATCTCCATGCCTCGCAGTCAAGACGAGATAACGCATCCCAGCTTCTTTAGCCAATGCCACCCACTCCCATGGATCATACCTGGAGGCGGTAAACTGCCGGGCGATTTCGTCATACTCTTCCAAGGGTATACGTTCATCTTGTATAGCCCACTCTCCACGTCTTAGCACACTGTAAGGGCCCCAGTGGATGAACATCCCAAAATGAAGGCTCCGAAACCAATTGACACTTTCCTGGAACACTTTGCCGTGTGTGTGTCTCTCAGGCTCTGGTGAGATCCTGCTGGAAGTGGAGGTCTGAGTCTTGGTAACTGTCATTGTCATCAATTTCCTCTATTCCATTCCAATCCTGTTTCTTGGGGGAATCACTCCCCTTCACGAGAAAAGGTGCGGCGCGCCGCTTCTGTAAAATCACGATTCGCTTTGTTGAGAGACTCGAGCAGATCCTCACAAGACATTCCGGTGGAATTGCGGGCTGCGGCAATCTTGGTGCGGCACTCGTTGGAATCCATGAAACGAGCTGCCTCCAGCAAGGCAGATGCATCCTCATCAGGGATGGCGAGGAAACCATGCTTGTCGGCATGGATCAACTGGCCAGGCCAAATGGCCTGACCGAAAACCTCGACCTCACAATTCCATTCAACTGGGATGGAAAAAGCATGGCCCACACAAAGCCTCCGAGCGAGTGCTTTGAAACCTGCATTGCACATTTCATCGAGATCCCGGATTGCTCCATCGGTAATTGTTCCCACACAGCCCAAAGCCCGGTGGACATTGGCATTCACCTCCCCCCAGAAAGATCCGTAACAATTCGGTTTGTCGAGATCCTGGAGCACCACGATTTTGGGGCCAGGAACTGAGGCTATGTAGGATCTGTATTCACGCCAAGCGTTTGTCTGACTCCTTCGGTGAATGGGATTACCTGGCTCGAAAGTCACTGTGACAGCATATCCTACCATCGGTCCCATTTGAGGCATGAAATCGGTGAGTGGCTCCAAATTGAAACCACTGCGGGAGATGTCATGCCGTGTGATCATCTCCCAGCCATTATAGATAGTAGGCGTGTTCCAGCGTTTCAGCTCCATAAGGTCTCCATAAGACAAACCCTTCGTCCCCTGAGATTCCGACATTCCACACACCAACCTTTCACCCCGAACTAGTCTTTCCGCTTACCTGATGCCTAAAAGAACGGCGAAAAAGGCTATTATATTCGATATCATAACGTTTTTTATCGAAAATTCAAGTCCCCAATAGCCACAATTGAGAGACTTTATGTCCAGATCGATCAGTGGATCAAAGAAGGCCATTAAATAGAGAATCAACTCCATCATGACCATGACTATCAAAAAGAGACTAGTCATACTGAAAATATGAGACCATGATACCCAAACATTCCGCAACATCATGGTTTTACTTCTCAGTAAATGGTGGTACACGAATCAGCACTACCCAGGGGGGCACCGGGTTGAAGAAAACCTAACCATCCTGGATGGTTTTCCTACTTGCTTGAGAGTGGATTCCATATTATACTTGTGTATAGTAACCATGAGATCTTTGTGTCTTAGGAAAACACTCAGCCGGGGTTCTCAGAGCCCTAATTTTCTGGAAAATGGGGGAACGGATGATCTCGGGATTTAACCAGATTCCAGGGCGTTAGTGGGAAGGCAGGAGTCCATTTTTCGACTCGGACTGTATAGATCAACCCATGCAGACGCATAAAAAAAAGGCGACTATCCGCGACATCGCGGCCGCAGCCGAGGTCAGTTATGCCACCGCAGCTCGTGTTCTCGCGGGTAATACCACTTACTCCATTAAGGATGGAACCAGAAACCGGATCCAGGAGACTGCCCGCAAGCTCGGGTATTTTCCAAATCCTTTTGCCCGTTCTCTTAAGACTCGGCGTAGTTGGATCATCGGGATTTGTGTTCACCGTGAATCGCACCGGACTACCGAACGCCGTGTGGCTCATCAACCCCAGACTCGTATCGATCCCCGTCTCAAGGGGATCTATGAATCACCTGACTCCGACCGGTACCG
>CAZORO010000248.1:0-7893 GCA_964581845.1 uncultured bacterium | reverse complement strand
CAAAAGGGGAAAACTGTTGGGGGAGAAAGTTGACTTAACTCTTTATGATGAGTGCGGTCCAGTGCCCCTCACCTGGAGCGGTCAGTTCCACCTCACCGCCTCCTTGGACCGCTTGCGGCGGGCGCCATTCGCTTTTCATGATATCCAGCCATTTCAACTGGTATGATCCGTCCGCTGCCTTAAGGTTGAGGTGTACCGAACCGCCATTGGGGAAATAGAGGGCATATTCTTTCCCTTCCGTGTACCTCAGGTAGGCTTCATTCGCATCCCGGTCAGAGAGAAGGGCGCTTTGTGCATCCGCTTGCGACCCGAAGAAATCAAATTCCGCCTGCAGCATTCGCAGGCTTTTGATATGTTGTTTGGCGATATCGTTCAAACCGAGACCCGAATCGGGACGATGGAACCGGCAGGAAGCGGTTCCTCCCAACAGATTTCTCCAGAATCGTTCCTCTCCATCGCGGTTATTTCCGAAGCGGCCCTTATCCGCACCATAGGTTTTCACACAGTTGACCGGGCGTGGTTTGTCTTTGATGTAATCAAGCGCCCACTGGAGGTTGTCCCAATGCTTCTGCCCTTGATTATGGTTGTTCTGGGAGACATCCATGAAGTTGTAAAGCTCCGGGTGGTCATAGGTCCGCCGGTGCATGGGATCCTGCAGGCTCCAGGGATCCCACATCTCGGTCAGATAAACCTCAACCCCTTTCTCGCGCGCCTTGGTACGAATGTGGTTGGCCCAATAGGCGCCCCATTCTTCGGCCCCGCTGGTCTCATTGTCCATGCAGTAGAGCACATTCCCATGTGTGAGTGAGTATGACAGCATTTTATCCACAAAGGCGGTCTGGTATTTTAGAACCGGGACAATGTTCTTGAGTGTGGGAACCGAGAAAAAGAAGGGCTGCTCATTCGCGCCCGGGTGTTTGGGGTAAGTGGGTTTGAGGCCGGTCTGTTCCCCGGTGTAGTTGATGTTGTTATCGGGATTGTAGGGATGCCTTTGCCAGCGTGGGGATTCCTTGGAGTCGGCGTAATCGAAACGGTCCCACACCTCAATCTGGACAATGATTCCGCGTTCCTCCGTCCAGCGCAGGAGATTATCAAAACGGGTCCAGTACTCCTCATTCCATTTCTCCAGGTCACATTTTCCATCCTCTACCTCAGCGAAAGGATAGACCTCGAAACCGAAATCATGCCGGTCGCTCATGGTGTTGCGGACATAGTTTCCACCCACCGCAACCATTTCATCAAGGTGCTGTTTGAGATCCGGGATTTGAAAGAGGCTGTCATCCTTACTGCCTCCCGCCAGGAGCACAGGCTGCCCCTGGTATTCCCAGTAGCGTGGATTCTCTTTCCAGGGGTGGATCTGGTTCTGGCATTCGGCCGTGGATGGGGAAATGGAGACAACGATCCCAAGGATAAAGAATAGATTTCGGCGCATTTGGGTTATGTTATAAGATTCCTTCCTCACTTATTAGTCCTCCAAATCCGGATGAAGTGGGTCATACATTGCTGAGTATACCACCCTTTGATAGACGATCCTATTCTTAAGGTGTTCTGGGTGAGAAGCACACCCGGAAACCTATGTTGGGATATTTATCGTATATACCTCCAGCGGACAGACGATGAGCGCTTCTGCATTCACACAGAGAATTAGCTCTTGTCCCTCCCCGAATAATGTGATGATCAGGATTCTCTCCGCTTTCCCAAGCGCTCCCATCATCCGGCGCACCATTATACGAGGACTGATAAGTATCCTGGCACCACTCCCAGACACTGCCCGGCATGTCATAAAGGCCGAAGGCATTGGGGAGCTTGCCCCCCACAGGCTGGCATAAATCCGTTGTCAAATTGCCGCAGTACCACAGGTACGGATCAACAGCGGCGCAATAATTACAACTGATGACGCATCCCTCGGCGCCGGGGAAAGGAAATTCTGTTTGGCTCCCCGCACGGCAGGCATATTCCCATTCCGCTTCACTGGGAAGCATAAAAATCCATTGGGGACCGCCCACGGGAATCGGGAGACTAGACAGGAACACTTGGGCTTCCTGCCATGAAATTTCATCAGCCGGGCATTTGGGAGAGGTGATCGGGATCGCGGATGACCCGCTTCCTATGACTGCCTGCCACTGTTCCCGTGTGACCTCGGTTTCACTTAGATAGAATTCGTAATTTAGAGTAACCTGATGGAAAGGCGATTCATCCGACGCCGGGCAAAGATCTGTATCAGTCGCACCCATGAGGAAACTCCCAGCTGGAATCAAGACCATACGCAGAAACGGCCCGGGCGATCCGGGAAGATCGATACTTAAATTGTGTGGCGGAATCGGGGTCTCCGTAATGGTTGCGGTTGGTAACGGGGTATTCGTGATTGTTGGGGTTTCTGTAACAGTATAAGTGGGAGTCATGGTCGCGGAGTTTGTCGGAGTGAAGGTCATAGTCGGTGTGTTGGTGACAGTGGGGGAAAGAGTGGGCGTATTGGTCAGCCCGGTTTCAACCA
The DNA here is from genome assembly GCA_964581845.1 of uncultured bacterium. Classification (GTDB taxonomy): domain Bacteria; phylum Hinthialibacterota; class Hinthialibacteria; order OLB16; family OLB16; genus OLB16. Next base: position 5,399 of record CAZORO010000248.1, on the reverse strand, counting down.
GCTTGAAAAATTCGATGTCTTGTGCATTCTGACTGGAGGAATAATCCGTAATCGGCCAGATCGAGAAGATCTCATCCGGCTGGTGACGTACACTTCCAAAGGCATAAACAACGCCATTCCGGTCGAGTGTGTAGAAGCCACCCTCCGGACATCCCGCCGAGAACTCAAAATCATGGAAAATAGAATAGACATCCGCGCCATACGTGGATGAATCACTCTCATCTTGTGGTGTTTCTGGGTCATCGAAACCAAACTTGATATAGGGCATTCCGACTGTGGTAATCAAAGCTCCAAATGCATCCGGATTTTCATTACGGGTGTAGAAAACCGAGTTGCTGGGAGCATTGAAGGGCACGGGATGGATTCCACCCCAACCATCCAACATCACCAGACCTTCCTCGGTCCCGGGAAAGAGCTCCACATCCCGCGCGATATCCAGTCCAGGGAAATACGGCCAACCATAACAGGAGGGATCCAGCAGCTTGACTGGATCATTCTCTGCGGCATTCACGGCACTGCCCGGTTGCACACCGCTCCCATCCGGGTTGAAAGGATAATGCGCACCCAAGCTGTCCACGACAATGTAGCCATCCGCGCGGTTAAATGGTTCCTTGACATCGATCACCAGCAGAGCCACGGCACGGATCGAGGCACCGCCAGGGTTGGCCATACGGGGATCACGCAGGGGGCCAATGGGGATGTCGTAACCGAGGAATCCCAATCCATCGGTTCCTGGAACCACGGCGGTCTCAGAGGCATCTTTTGTGTCACCCGCACGGTAAATGCCACCAAAGTCAGTCAACACCCACATTCCCTCGCTGCTCTTGGAAACCACCAAATCAACGGCACGTCCAATCGGAAATTCGGGTGAGGGCGGGAAAAGGAAATCCAGGGGAATATCATCGCCAGCATTTTCGACAAAGTGTGTCACTCCACTGCCATCAAGGACGATAAGGTCTGGTTTTTCTTCAGCCCCGCTGTTCGAGACAGCGCGTTCCATGTCACGGGCGAGATCGTCCCCGAATGTGAAGCCACCATTGATAAATGGCGGATTTCCGACTCTCTCGATCTGGCCTGTAGTCAACAACAGGTACAGGCCGCTGTCACAGCCGGGGGCTGCGGTGGGGCGCGGTGTATAAGTAATCGTGGGAGTTGATGTCTCAGTATATGTTCCAGTGATTTTCGGAGTGGGTGTTTCAATAGGAAGAATGTGGGCTATGACCTGAGTGGAAATACAGGAAGGGCAATCTCCTGAACTACAGAGTGTATATCTAAAAATCAGTTCAACCTCAGATGTCACTGAAGGAGCAGAAAATGAACACGTCATACTACCTGGCCCTGTTGAAATGCAAGATAGTTCAACCTGCGGCCTGCCACTGACCTGTTCCCAATAGTAGTAGGCATATGGACCTCCGAAACCGTATGCATACAACTCAATCATGTCTCCAGGATAAGCAACTTCAGGAGACACATTTACATTATATAGATGAGGATCTCGACAAGAGGTTAATGTTTCAGTAGGTGTTGGTGTCTCGGTTTCTGTAAAGGCAGGAGTTGGGTCTTGTGGTTTGTCGGTTGGTGTACAAGTTGGTATCGAGCTCGGAATAGGGAGTATTTCAAAAAGTGTGTTATTATCCTCATTTGATTCGATCACCTCATTTAAGATATCGGGGACAATGGTGTTCCCACCCATCTCTCCTTCACCCCGTAACCAGACCTCGTGTAGTGTATGTGCTGCCACACCTTCGATTCTGTATGTATGGAAATTTATCTGAATCGAGAATGATCCTGCATCGGTATCACCGATATTTGCTATCACAAATCGCAACCCTAAAATCAGACCAGCCTCAGTAGGACAACCATAAGGATACTCAACCTCGATCACGGGATACATCGGTATAAGATCAGGAAGGGATTTATCTGAGGATGATCCAGCCAAGGACGTAGTAAATCCCATTTCCCGCGGAGTTGGAGTCTTTATTATCGTAGGGTCTTTACTTGGATCGATTGCTTGCAAAATTGTATCCCAAGGTTTGTTCAAGGCCCAACTGCCAATTGTGTCAGATCCCGTAGTAGTGGAAATATAATAGATTTTTTCTCCATCCGCAGGAAATGATCCAACGAGAAGTACCAGCATACACCAGACAAACATGACTCGATTTGTCATGATCGCCTCCTCCAATGCTTTCTCCCTACTCCCTTGTCACTACAAGGGGGTCTTTGTTCGTATCTTTCGGCAGCCTGAATTATTAGATAACATTAATTCAGTAACCCAAGAATGAATGTTCAATAAAGACGCTGACCAGCTCTGCTACCTGTCGTGGGCGTGGTTGGAGAGTGGGAAGGGCGGTCTCACCCTGGAACGAGACGCTCAAAGGAGTCACGTAATCAAGAACTTCGCGGTATTAAGATAATACATCCAAATTCTTTTCAGGTTAACAGGGATTTTCCGTCACCACCTTAGAGTTCCCCGCAAATCAAAAGCTATTAACAAACAGGGAAATAATAACTAGCCTCTCTTTTTTCTTCTGGAACTATCAGCTGAACAGATCGGATCAATGCAATCCCTTCTTATTAGAGGTACGCCGGGAACAGGAGAATTGTCACCAAAAAAAACAGCCTTCTATTGGGACTTTTTTTCCTCTCTTTTCCTTATTTGGATGCCTGTTATTCTATGTTCCAGCACAGGGGCTATGGGTGAAGGAGATCCCCTCTGAAAGGGATACAGGTAGTCCAGCTGGGAGGCACTTGCCCCTGGAGACTGTCAATCGATGAGTCCAGACAAAGAGAAACTCGATAAGTTGCGGATCGACCGTGGGTCAGCGCCACGGGGCAGGCTGTCTCTCACAGTGATAGGGTTCCTGCTGATAGCAATCGCTTCGGCGGTAGGTACGATATGGTGGTTCAATCGTCCGAAAACAGTGGTGGTCCGAACCGCTGAAGTCAAGGAGCTGGTAACAGTTGGAGAGAAGATCCTTCTCAACGCCTCGGGATATGTTACCGCACGCCGAGAATCCACGGTTTCCTCCAAGGTGACCGGCAGGATCATGGAAGTTCTTGTGGAGGAAGGAATGCAAGTCGAGACTGGCCAGATCCTCGCGCGGATTGATTCCTCCAATGTGGAGAGGAGCCTTCATCTCGCGGAAGCGCAACTGGAGTCTGCCCGGAAAGCCTTAGCGGAAACCGAGGCCACCCTGGAGCAGGCCGACCGCGATTTGAAGCGCACCTCCGCGATGGCCGGCGAAAGAGTCGTCAGTCAGTCGGAATTGGAGAAAGTTCAGACTGAATCGAGAACCTTAAAGGCACGCTTGGAACGGCAAAGGGCGGAGGTCACCGTAGCGGAACATGAGGTTGAAGTGTGGAGACAACAGCTCGATGACACCACGATCCGTGCTCCCTTCGCGGGGATTGTCACCTCCAAGGACGCCCAACCGGGGGAGATGATTTCACCGATGTCAGCCGGAGGAGCCTTCACGCGCACCGGAATCTGTACCATCGTGGATATGGGTTCGCTGGAGATTGAGGTGGATGTCAATGAGAGTTACATCAACCGGGTTGAAGCTGGACAATCGGTCCAGGCTACGCTGGATTCCTATCCGAACTGGCGCATTCCGGCGAAAGTGATCGCAATCATCCCCACCGCCGATCGTCAGAAAGCTACGGTTAAGGTGCGCGTAGGCTTCGAGAAGATGGATCCGCGTATCCTTCCCGATATGAGTGTGAAGGTGGCTTTCCAAGACACAAACGGAGCTAAGGAAGGCGGCCATAGCATGAGTATCCCCAAGGCAGCTATACAGCAAGATGGAGATCAGGATATCGTGTGGGTAATCCGGGATGACCATGCCGAACGCCGCGCGGTGACAGTTGAGACCACGAATGAGAGTGAGGCCTTCATCGCCGCTGGGCTTCATGCTGGAGACCGGGTGGCGGTGGAAGGAATGGAAAAACTGAGTGATGGCGCCCGAGTTATGGAGGTCAAGGAATGAGTGAGAACGATGGAGTTCTCGTGCATGTCGAGAATGTGGACAAAACCTTCCATCGGGCATCGGAAGAGATCCATGTGTTAACCGGACTCAACCTTGAGGTGCCCAAGGGGGAATTCCTGGCGTTGATGGGACCCTCCGGTTCCGGCAAGACGACCCTCTTGAATCTGATCGGCGGTTTAGACCGGGTTACAAGCGGATCCGTGACTATCGCGGGAGAACGCATCGATCAGATGTCCAACCGCCAGTTGGCCGCATGGCGTGCACGTCACGTGGGACTCGTGTTCCAGTTCTACAACTTGCTACCCGTCTTGACCGCAGAAAGGAATGTCGAATTGCCACTCCTGCTAACCCATCTCACTAAGGCACAACGGCGGAAGCACGCGGGGATTGCACTCGAAATCGTCGGGCTGTCAAATCGAAACCACCACTATCCACGGACACTCTCCGGAGGTGAGCAGCAACGTGTCGGCATCGCCCGCGCCATTGTCACGGACCCCACCTTGTTACTCTGCGACGAGCCGACTGGAGATCTCGACCGTAAGTCGGGCGATGAAGTTCTCAGCCTACTGCAAGCGCTCAACCGAGAGCATGGCAAGACCATCATCATGGTCACCCATGATCCCCATGCCTCCGCGCGTGCCTCGCGAATTGTGTACCTGGACAAAGGGCAGCTTTTCACGGAGAAGCCGGAATGAAATTCCTCTTCCTTGTCTGGAGCAACCTGAAGCGTAAAAAACTGCGTACATCGCTTACGCTGCTTTCAATCGTGGTAGCGTTTGTGCTGTATGGCCTGTTATGCACAATCAAGGAAGCCTTTACAGCGGGGATCAACATGGCGGGGGCGGACCGTCTTATTGTACGCCACAAGGTCTCCCTTATCATGAACCTTCCAGTGACCTATGGGCCACGTATGCAACAGATTCCAGGCGTGGCCGCCACCACGCATTGGACCTGGTTCAACGGGGTCTACCAGAATGAGCCCAAAAATTTCTTTGGTAGCTTCCCGGTCGAACCAGAATCTTTTCTCGCGATACACAACGAGTTCACATTGCCTGAAGATCAAAAGCAAGCCTGGTTGAAGACACGCACAGGTGCGATTGTGGGACGAACCCTGTCGGAACGCTTTGGCTGGAAGATTGGAGGCCGTATACCACTTACCACGCCCATCTGGCCACGCAAGGGAGGTGAGGCTTGGGAGTTCGATATCGTGGGGATTTATGATGGCGCCAAGAAGGGAACCGATACCTCCGGTTTCTTTTTCCGGTATGACTATTTCGATGAAGGGCGCTCTTATGGCGAGGGCCTAGTGGGCTGGTACCTGGTCCGTGTGAAAGATGTGGAGAAAACAGCGGAGATAGCACGGGCGATTGATAATGAATTCGCGAACTCACCTTATGAAACCAAAGCGGAACC
>CAZORO010000247.1:894-7895 GCA_964581845.1 uncultured bacterium | reverse complement strand
GTGGCATGTCTGGCCATATGTGCCCTGGGCCTGTGGTTTTTCCTGCATCCGGATTCAGGAGAACTGGATTGGGACCTGTTTCTGCTCCCCAGCCTGCCGGTGGCGTATCTCGGAGCGCGTTTTGTGGCTGAGAGCCAGTGGCGAATAGTCTTCTCGACTCTTTGGCTGGGCGCCTTCCTTTCGATCTGGATCCCTCGCATTCCAGTCTGGGCCGATCTTTCCGAAAGGGGTTTGGCGGAAGTGACTTTGGATAACTATGAGGGAAACCTTCAGCTGAAGCTGGATGACCGCTACGAGATTCATTCTCCCCATATAAGGGTTCAAGGGGGAATTCACACAGTTGCACGTATGGCTTCAGGGGAACGCACCCGTTGGCGTGTATTCATGGTCTCGCCGGGGGAAGAACGGCGGGTGCGGGTTCCGGAGCCAACGGTACCCATTCAAAGGTAAATCAATCCTCGGACGGAGTGGCGAATTGATTCGCTTTTCAAAACAAGGCGAACAAATTCGCCACTCCAAGAATAATGAGGATTTCCAAGGTAATTCAAAGAAATCCGGCGGAAGTTCTATTCCTGTTCTAACGTGATGGGTGGTGCTTGTTCTTGGGATGGAAGGAATTCCTGTTTGGCCCTTAGGTTCTCGAGTTGCTGTAGTAGAGAGAGAAAAACCTGAGAGTCCTCTTGTGACATGCCATTGATCCTTTTCCGAAGCAGCTCCTCCAAAGGGATGGCAAGCGCGAGGATTTCGGAATCGGAGGGAATTGAGGAATCAGAGGGCAATGGCTCCGATAAACCATCCAGCGGACTGCTTATGGCACTCGGAACCTCAACTGGCCCGTTTCCCTTGTTAGTGACGTTGTGAGATCTCCCTTGCTTCGAATAGATCACCGCAGCTATGCCCAAAGCCCCCAGAAGAATGAAAGGGACCAAGATCATAAAGATTCCAAAGACCAGATCCAAATGTGGGTTATAGCTCAACTTCCTGCCATCTCCGCGTGTGACTGGACATCTCCCCATCCGGGGAATACAACTTGCGGAGTAACCTATCATGGCGGAAGGCAGGTTTGCAGAAGAGAGTGGTTCTTGCCCTTCCCTTCCCGATTCAATGCCCTAATAATAGGAATTCCCGTAGTCTGACACACACAGACAGAATATCTTTACAAAGGGAAATGACTCCATGTTCAAATACGCTGTGTTTACCGATGAGATCACCCAAGACCTGGATGTAGCCTTGGCCGTGGCGAAGGAATACCAATGCGAGGGTGTCGAGATCCGTTCCGTATGGGATACCGGCGTTCATAAGATGAGTGACACACAGGTCAATGAGATCCGCAAGAAATGTGATGATGCAGGTCTGGTGGTGTGTTGCCTGGGGAGTCCCTTCTACAAGTGCGAGATCGACAACCCAGCGGAGATTCAGGAACACCATGACTATCTCCGCCGTTGCTGTGAAGTGGCGCACAAGCTCGGGACCAACCTGATCCGGGGATTCACCTTCTGGCGCCGTGGCCCCGTGGAACCAGTCTGGGACCGGATCGTGGAAAACTTCGCCAAGCCCATCGAGATAGTAGAACAGGGAGACTGCCGTCTATTGATCGAGAATGAGGCTTCGACATATATCGGAACCGGCGCGCAAACAGCGGCATTCCTGGATGAGATCGCCAACCCACGGGTAGCGGCGGTGTGGGATCCCTGCAATGTGCTTTTTGACTTCGATAACAACGAGGTTCCTTTTCCAGATGGATACCGCGCCCTCCGCAAGCACATTGTCCATATGCACCTCAAGGATGCGGAGCGGATTGGTCCTAATGAGGCACGCTGTGTCCGGATCGGGGAGGGGCACATCGACTACAAGGGGCAATTCCAGGCCCTGATCCAAGATGGCTACTCTGGATACGTGTCCCTGGAGACTCATTGGCGCCCGGTGGATATCACCAAGGAGATGATGGACCGTCCAGGTGGTTCGAGCTATTCACAGAACGCCGAGATTGCCTCGCGTCTCTGCCTGGAGAGTTTCAAGAGGATTGTCAACGAGGTCACACTGACAGCTTAGGAGTCCCAGGAATGGAGGTCCCTTTCCAGGCCCGCAGGGAGAAGATCACAGCACGTGTGATCGAGGCGGAGGTTGATGCCGTTTGGATTACAGGATTGGTGAATGTCCGTTATCTCACTGGCTTCACCGGATCCTATGGCCAGTTACTGATTACCCCCACCGAAGCCTTCTTTTTCACCGATGGTCGTTATGAGGAGCAGGCTCAGAGCGAGGTCAAGGGGTGCGAGGTTCATGTCTTCAAGAACCAGACCTTCGCGGATATCTTTTCCAGCGAGATCACCAAACGTGGTTGGAAAAGCATCGGATACGAGACCCGCCACCTTACTTGTGAGGCCCTGCATAAACAGCGTGGACTGGTGGATAAGGGTATTAGATGGAAACCAGTTCCTGGTTGGACCGAGGAACTGCGTGTCTTCAAGGATCCAATCGAGATCGACCTTCTCCAACAGTCCTCCCAAGTCGTAGACAAAGTTTTCGAGGAATTGCTTCCCTTCATCCAAGAGGGCGTAACCGAGCAGGGGGTTCTCAGGAGGATGATGAATCTCTTCTGGGAGGCCGGCGCCAAGGGGCCTTCCTTTGATCCCATCGTCCTTTTTGGTTCACGTACTTCCCTGCCCCATGGACAGCCCAATGATACCGTACTGCATGAGGGAGACTGGGTTCTACTCGACTTCGGAGCCTATTACAAAGGGTATTGCAGCGATTGTACGAGGACTTTCTTCTATGGCACTCCGGATTCCTTGCAGCGCGAACGTCATCACCTGGTCATGTCAGCCTACCGCGCCGGACTGGCGGCGGCCCATCCAGGCATGGCCTGTTGCGATGTGGATGCCGCCGCGCGCAGAATCTTTGAGCAAGCGGGTTTAGGCGAAGCGTTTTTACACGGGCTTGGGCATGGTGTTGGACTTGAGATCCATGAAGGACCGCGTGTCGCCAAACCAAGCCGTGAGGTGTTACAAGAGGGGATGGTAGTGACCATCGAGCCGGGGATTTACCTCCCCGGCTGGGGAGGAATCCGTCTTGAAAACGCGGTTGTTATTACTGATGGCGGCGCCGAGCCGCTTACATTCTGTGATATGAGTATCGATCCATGGCCGAAATAACAACAAAGAATGAACAACCCAAGGATTCTCAGCCACGTATTCTGGTGGTGGAGGATGAACTCCACAGCATGCTCATGCTTGAAAGGATCCTCTCCACAAATGGATTCGAGGTGATCACCGCAAAAAGCGGGATGGAGGCCAAGAACCTTCTTTCCTCCGCTCAACCCATCGATCTCATCCTCTCAGACTGGATCATGCCGGAGATCGATGGGGTGGATCTATGCAAGTGGGTCAAGAGAAACGAAAAACTACGCAATACCTTCTTCATCATGGTCACTGTCCGTGAGGAAACACGAGACAAGGTCAAGGGTTTGGACTCCGGGGCGGATGACTACGTCACCAAGCCTTACAATGAAGAGGAGTTGGTGGCGCGCATCCGGGCGGGTCTGCGCCTACAGAACCTGCAACAGGAGGTGATCGAGTTGGAAAGGAAGATGGCGGTGGTACAGGTTGCCGCCACCGCCGCCCATGAGATAAATAATCCCTTGACCGGAATCTTCGGTTATATCGACCTTTTACGCTCATCGATCGAATCGGGAGCTCCCAAAGAGGCCCTTCTCGCCTACCTCGAAAAGGTCAGCAGCCAGGTGGTACGGGTCCGTGACACGGTGGCTAAGCTCTCCACTCTCAAGGAAGTCCAGACCAAAGCGTACCTTGGAAAACAGCGGATACTGGATTTGGATACAAGCGAGGGGGAATGCGAGGGGTGAGGTATCACAGAGGGGTAAAGGCATATACAAAGTACCTCCAAATCTTTTTTTCAGTAACATCCATCATTTTTTGGCCAAACAATCCGGCCAGGGGAGAAAACAGCCCCTCTGCCAGTCATCTTCGTGCTGGCGCCGCCAAAAGTGATATCTCCTATGTCAAGGAAGGGGTCCGAATCAACGACCCCGTCTATGCGAAAGCCTTGGTCCTGGATGATGGAAAAACCCAACTCGTTATCATCGCGATGGATGTCACCGCGATTGGGGGTATCGGCGAAATCGGGGATGATTTTCTTCCGAAGCTACGCTCACGCATTGAGAGGGAACTAAAGATCTCCGCTCAAAATGTTCTGGTCAACGCTTCTCATAACCACCCCCCCATGCGGTTTTTGTGCGATCCCGGCGACCAGATTGAAAGGACCTTCGATGCGGTCAGCCGCGCCTGCCAGAGGATGGTTCCTGTCAAAACAGGAGCGGGCGCGGGGCATGAGGACCGGATCTCAATGAATCGGACCCTCCACCTGAAGAATGGGCAAACCTGGACCATCCGTCACACCAACCCGTGTCCCCCGGATGAAGAGGTTGAGAGTGCCGGGCCGATTGATCCTGAGATTGGTATTCTCCGTATCGACCGGATGGATGGAACACCCCTGGCCGTGGTCTACAATTTCGCCTGCCATCTCTACATGGGCACACCACAGGGGGGGATTACCGCAGACTTTCCAGGTTTCTCCTCCCGTGTGATCGAGGAAAACCTGGGGGATGACTGCATGGCGCTCTTTCTGCAAGGAGCGGGGGGGGATCAGTCTCCGATCCTCTACAAGGATGTTAACCGTCCCAGAGACGCCGAACCCTTGGGGCAGATGCTGGGCTTGAGCACATTAAAAGCTGTCCGCAACATCCGTACCCAGGAGGCCACTCTCAACGTCATTAACGAGTCCATCGAGCTGCCCAGGAAGAACGATTTCGAGGAAAGGATTGCCGCTCTCGAAACGGAACAGGAAACCCTCCTCAAGTCCTTACGATTCACCAGTCTGAATTTCAAGACTTTCCTGCCGTTGTATCTCAAACACACCCTCGATCCCAAACACCCATTGGATTATTCCTACCGGTATCTTCAGCCGGAGTCCTTGGGCAGGGATGAGATCTCAAAGATCGATGAGGAGAACAGAGGGCATATCCAAAAATATCTCAACAACATTCACACCATGGAGAAACTCGCAAGGATCCAGGATGACATCGCCACATTGAGGCGTCACCAGAAAATCAACTCCGATGCCGACACGCCCACCGTCTCCATGGAGGTCATGGGGATCAGGATTGGTGATTTCGTCCTAGTGACTTCCTCGGCGGAGGTACTTGTCGAGATCGGATTGAATATCAAGAAAACCTCACCCTTCGAGCACACCTATATGGCGGCCTTCTCAAATGGGTATGTCCATTACGGACCTCCCGCCTCGGATTATCCCAAAGGCGGGTATGAAGTCACGGAGTGCCTGCTGGCCCCTGAATGGCAGGCGATCTACGAGGCCAAGGTTAACGAAATCCTTCAACGGCTACGTTGATGAGTGATTGTCTTGTATTAACTGTTCATTTTCAACCTAAAGAGCCTGATCTCATTGGTCCGGTTGGGACGTGCTACTTCCGCGTATACCCAAATTTCCTCTCCCACCATCATCCAATGCGAGTAGCGGAAAGTGCTGAAGAGAGGACTGGGAGTCGAACTGACCGTGAAGGGGGCATGGGGGGTAAGATCGGTGATGTGGTGCAAGTCAAATGTGAATCCCAACCCTGTAGCGACATTGTAAACCGGGTCATACCACTTCGCGCTCGAACCCTCATAGACGAACAAATACCCTTGAGAAGTGATACACCCGCTCATTCCTTCTCAGGTAACCGATCACATAGCAGTGATACAACCCTCCGGTCCAGAGGATCACTGGGTCTTTGTACTCGCTGGGGATGACATCCCGTTCATAGGTCTTTTGGATTGGCTGAATCACGGGGCGTGCGCTGGAGGGATCGACCTGGGCAGGTGTGTCTGCATCCTCCCACTTGAAAATACACCAGGGCCCCTCATGCCAAGGACCGCAACCATACAACTTGAAACAATGAGTTTTTGGATCGTGCAGGAGGGCGGGACGTTCAAAACCAGGGATCGGTACCTGATCCCGGTGAATCGAGTGAACCTTCTGGAAGGAGATGCCATCCACGCTCCGGAGAATGCGGACCTCGTACCCACGCAACCCTCTTGGGGATTCGGCGGTGCGCATCCGGCAGGCCATCCAGAAAATCCCTGATCCATCCCGCACCACCGAGGGCGCGCCCGCCCACCACTCGGGTTCATCCTTATCGGGCTCTAGAATCACTTGGTATTGTTGAAACTTCGCCGCGATGGAGGTGATTTCTTGTCCAACCTGAGGAACAGGTCCTGTCCACATGGGTTCTTCTGACATTTGAGCCTCCATAAGGGGGATGTGACTTTCCTGGTGAATTCTCGACGATGGAACTTTATGCTTCCCGGTATGCAATATACAACCATTTATTTACTGAAGGGACATTGTCCTTTGTGGATCTGGTGCCTGATTTGTTCTCTCTTTATCCTCCTGCCGGAGGAAACTTGGGGGCTTCCCGCCATCGCTACCGCCTCCAGTCAGGCATCCCCCTCAATGGGGCCTTCCAATGCCCTTGATAGCATCACGGCGACTTTCTGGTCAAGTGCGGTTTCCACCTCACAATATAAAACCGAGTGGATCCGTTTTGACTTGGACCGGCTGGCCGCCATTCGTGGTGTCACCATGACTCCACGTCAGAATGGTTATGGTTTCCCCAAGGATTTTCAACTTGAGTATAGCTACGACGAGGATGGAACCTACTGGTTCCCCGTGTATGGTGCCAGCCGTGAGGACTTCCCCACCCCCACCAGTCCAGTCAATCTCATCATAACAAACCGCGTGTATGCACGCCGGCTGAGGATCACAGCCACACGGCTTGGACAGGATGATTATAACAACTACTACTTCCAATTGGCTGGTGTCTCCTTCATCGAGCACCCCTCCGGAATCCCTTACCAGCTGGAGCGTGAAGGGGACTTAGATGGTCAAATCAACAACCTCTGGAATATCTTCGGCACGCTGGG
>CAZORO010000247.1:0-867 GCA_964581845.1 uncultured bacterium | reverse complement strand
ATGGCACTAACGCTGTCTATTCACTGGGTAATGAACCCGCCTACTTCGAGTGGATGGCAATGAAGTACCTCTGGGATATAAACACCCGCAGTTATGCCACCATGCTACTAAACCGGATGGTGGAACACCCTCTTTGTGAGAATGGGTATGTCTGGTCCTGGGGGGATCAGATGCGTTGGCCCACTGGCTATGGCCTTGGTGTTTGGTCACGTCATGAAGAGAACAACGCGAAATACATCCTTGGCTGTTGGCGTTATTGGTGTTGGACCCGCAATGATTCCTTCTTCACTATGACTGACTCCACCAAGGTGACAAATTCAGCCGATCCGGCCTCATGCGCCGATGTTTCCCAAGGTAAGACCATTCAACAGAAACTGCGCCTGGCCATGGAGTACATTGATGAAGATTTGGGCGGAGCGGGAGGAGGAATCCTGATCGAGGATTCGGGAGACACGGATGGGACCACCTCCGGAGATCCCACCAACTACTGGGATAACTGGCGGTTTGGATACAAGAACGCCTACAACAACATCTACTACTATGCCGCTCTGGAGGCGATGGCCCAGATGGAGGAGGCCTGGGGGAAAGCGGAAAGAGGAACGGAGCTCCGCTTGCGGCGTTCAAGTGTGCGTGACGCTTACAACACGGAGTTCTGGGATGCCGCCAAGGGACGATATATTGGCGCGAAAGATATCAACGGCTCGGTCCATGATTATGGATTCACCTTCTTGAACACCGAGGCGGTCCATTATGGCCTGGCGGATCAGGATCAGTCCCAGGCAATCTTTCAGTGGCTTTCAGGCACACGGATTATCGCTGGCGAGAATTCGACGGGCCCTGACATTTACAGTCTCAAGTGGGCGCCTC
>CAZORO010000246.1:0-7938 GCA_964581845.1 uncultured bacterium | reverse complement strand
AAGGGGGAGCCGTACCAGCTGGTCCAGGAATTGTACTCCTGGACTGGGCGAGCTGATGCTGAGCGAGCTGGATGAGGGGTTATTTTCGAGGCAATGGCGAATTCATTCGCTCTATGACAAGTACAACCAAAACTGGTTGTGGAGAAACACGTAGCGAATAAATTCGCTACTCCACATTGGTTCTCTTGACCTCTTCTCTCACTTTTTCCTTAAGGTCATTGGTGAAGTATACAAGTATCCTTCACCTTCTCCTGCCATTTACGGATTTGTTTTTCCAGCCGTACGATTACCTCTCTCGATCCAGGGGAACCAAAGAGGTTGCTGGTTTCACCTGGATCGGTATTCAGGTTGAACAACTGATTTTTGTCCTTATCGCTCAAGCTGAGTTTCCATCCATCCGGAGAGACTACAGTCCGGAAAGAGGATGACATCGCGGCGGCAACTTGCTCCTGGGAGAATCCTGGCATGGAAGCAGCCGTTTCCGATGCATCTTTTGATGGATTCCATTCGATAAAAACAGGATCTTTAGATGAAAGATCACCCTCTAGCATGGGAATCCAGCTTTTTCCAGGAAGGATGAATTGCTGCAAGCCCTTCCCGAAAAGGTTGAGAAGGGTGGGAATCAGATCGATGTGACTGACCGGCTGAGTGATTATCTGTTTTGATTTACCAAGCCAAGGAATCCGCATCAGAAGCGGAACACGTGATGCCTCCTCATACATTACGGACTTGGCGTAGAGTCCATGCGCCCCCATCATGTCACCATGGTCGCTTGTGAAGACCACAATGGTATTCCCGGCTAATCCCAGCTCCTCCAGCGTATTTAGGATAACCCCCACACTCCGGTCCACTTGTGAGACCAATCCCCAATAGTTCCGGATAATCCGGCGCCATCCCTCTTCCGTTTTCAGATCGTTCTTACCGTAGCCCCTCTCCCTGATTTGTTTGGCGATAAGCCGGTAGCGCAGGGGATCATTCTCACCTGGCACATTCTTGAAGTTACTGGGGAGCTGAATTTCTGATTCAGGGTGTTCATCATTGAGGGGACCATTATAGGGGGTGTGAGGCTCGAGGAAGTTCACATACAGAATAAAGGGATCATTCTTGCAGCGGCGCAGGAAGTCACAGGCGCTGATTTCGAGAAATTTGGGTTTGCAGTGCTCAATGGGAAGGTTTGAGGCGAAACTACGGCTGAAATAGCCACTCGCCTCATCAGGTTCATAACCCAGATTCTTCAGAAAAGACCAGTAATCGCTCTTCCGGTCCTTGGGGCGATGGGGACGGAAGTAGCGTTGATACTCCTCGCTGCTCTTCCTTTCCTGGAATCCATGCTGTTCGAAGATCTCATCGCCCAGGTGCCACTTGCCCATATAAGCGGTCCGGTAACCGGAATCCTGAATCAGCTCTGGAAAACAGGGGATCTCGTCCGGAAGGGGGATGTTGTTCATGGTCAGTCCGCTTGTATGTGGCCAGAGGCCAGTCATGACCGAAGACCGGGAGGGAGTGCAGACTGGTTGGGTGACATAGGTCCTTTCAAAGACGAAAGACTCCCCGGAGAGTTTATTGAGGTTGGGGGTATGAATCCGTTCATTCCCATAGGCTGCCATGGTCCAGGGACGCTGCTGGTCGGTCCAGAGGAACAGGAGATTGGGTTTTCCCTGAGAAGACATTCCCAGGGTCAGGGCCCCCAAGGCGGCGGCTGAGGTGGTCTTGATAAACTGCCTGCGAGTCGGCATTGCTTTTGGCATGAGGTACCTCCATCCTGGAAAGACTTCCGCATCATCCCTGGGGAGCGGAAACAAGAGGTATCATCACCCCTTGTTCACCGGATGCCAAGTACAAGATTTGTACTCCAATTCGATTGGCTGGAGAGGTGCCTGAATTTGATGCTTTTTCAAAGGGGCCGTGCTATTCTTGCCTTTATCACCATGGAACGGAACAAGTCCTATAGGAGGAACCTCTCAGATGCGAAAGACAGGCTTCACTCTCATCGAGCTTTTGATTGTCATCGCGATTATCCTCATCCTGATCGCCATTGCGCTCCCCAATTTCCTCGAAGCACAGATCCGTGCCCAGGTGGCCCGTGCGAGAAGCGAACTCAAATCGCTGGTGACCGCTACCGAGGCCTACAAGAATGACTGGGGCATGAGGGAACCCAAAACCGACTTCGAACCGGTGAACCGTCCCCCCTTCGGCTACAGCGAATGGTGGGGATTCGCCAGTCACCTGTTGACCACACCGGTCAAGTTCATTTCGACCCAACCGATCGATGTTTTTGGTGACACCTACACCTTGGCATTCTGGACTCAGAATCTGCGTGGTCATGCCAGCGAGGCTCCTTACACGGTGATCCGGCTGACCCATGGATGTGATTCCTGGCCCATTGGAGCACAGATCTCGAACAATGCTTCGGTGGTGAGGGCAGCAGGAGGTTCTACACCCATCCCACGCCAGTTTGTCGAGGGGTGTAAAAAGTCGGGATACATTTACTACTCCTCCTCGGCGGATCACATCGATTCAACAGTCTGGATCGCTCCAGCCTTTTATTCCCCCACCAATGGCACCAACTCTTTTGGCGATATGTATGAGTTCGGTCCAGGGCGTCCGGATCCCAAAGAGGTCAAGGAATAACAATCAGTTGAAAGACTCGATGTGGTGACACTCCTTGTATAACTGGCTGAGGGAATCGGCGTTGGGAAACATCAATCTTTGAACTTAATAGAGAGGATTTGTATCGTGAAAAGGCTTGTGCTGTCCACTTGTCTTGCATCACTTTTGCTAGCGTATTCTGGAGGAAGTGCAATTTCCGAGCCTTTCCCCAAGGCGGATGGTTACCGTGGGATCTGGTATATGAACCAGCCCTCCAACGATGAATACCATTACAAGTACAGCGGCGGATTGGCCACCTATTGCCAATGGCATATCCCTATCGCGATATACTCTCCCGGAGCCAACAAGACCTTTTTCTGTTATGGCGGAACTGTGGAGGGCAAACAGGAACTGCTCCACATGGTTTCTTACTATGATCATGCGGCCGGCCTGGTTCCACGGCCCACCATTGTGTTGAACAAGCAGACTGATGATGCCCATGACAATCCAGTTATTTCCCTGGATAAAGAGGGCCATATCTGGATCTTCTCCAGCGCACATGGAACCAGCCGCCCCTCCTACATTCACCGGAGTAAGAAGCCCTTTGATATCGATGAGTTTGAACAGATAATGGAGACCAATTTCTCCTATCCACAGCCATGGTACTTTCCGGAATACGGCTTTGTTTTTCTACACACCCTTTACAACAAAGGGCGTGGCCTGCACTGGATGACCAGCCCCGATGGGCGGGAGTGGAGTAAGGAAAAACCTCTGGCCAAGATCGAAATGGGGGATTACCAGATCAGCGCCACATTAGGGAATCGTGTAGCCACTGCCTTTGATATGCACCCTTCCCCCACCGGGCTGAATGAACGGACCAACATTTATTACCTGGAGACCATAGACTTCGGGGCAACTTGGAAGACTGTAGAGGGCAAGACAGTTGAGACCCCTTTTCCCGAGGCCCAGAATGCGGCCTTGGTTCATGACTACAAGGCGGAGGGATTGTTGGTATATCTGAAGGACCTAACCTTCGATGCCCAAGGCAGGCCAGTGATCCTTTACCTGACCTCCAAGGGGTATGCCTCTGGCCCATCCAATGATCCGCGGACCTGGATGACCGCCCAATGGAAGGGGACTGCCTGGAAATTCAGTCCCGTGACCACCTCCGATCACAACTATGACCATGGCTCCATTTACATCGAATCCGATGGGACCTGGCGGATCATCGCACCGACCGATCCGGGCCCACAAGCCTATGGGACAGGCGGAGAGATGGTGATGTGGACCAGCCAGGATGAGGGGAAGACCTGGAACAGAACCAAGCAGCTCACTCACGGCAGCCCATGCAATCACACCTATGCACGTCATCCAGTGAATGCTCACCCCGGATTCTACACATTGTGGGCTGATGGGGATGCCTTCCAGCCATCCGGGTCCAGCCTGTATTACACCAACCAGGCCGGAGAACATGTTTGGAGGCTGCCGGTCAGGATGGATGGTGAAACCGCCAAGCCGGAGGTGGCATGGTAGCGCGGTTGGATTACTCGAACAGGCCGGGCTGAGGTGCCTGAACCACTGGCAAAGGGAATTTCGAGGCTTGCAGAGTCCCCCCAGCGACACGGTAGAAATCACCCCCCAGATGGTGCAGGGTCTGCGCCTGGTCGGTCCACCCTCCATCAAAACAACCCGGTTCCACCAGCGCAGTTACCACCTCAGCGGTAAAGACCACATGGTCACCCTGCTTCCGGAAATCTTTCACCATACACTCCAGGTGTCCGATGCAGTTCGCGATGAGGAGCGGGCTAACACGTCTCGCGCGTAATGTCCGTAATTCCATCAGACGTAATTTGTCATAAAGTTTACCCGAGTGAGTTCCGCAGTAATGAGTCTCGGCGATCAGCGAGGCATCCGGGATCGAGAGAACAAACTCACCGGTCTGGGAGAGAAAGTGGCAAGTACGGCAACTGGGTGAGAGCGAGATGGCGAGTAGGGGGGGATATTGCGAGACCGGCATCTGCCAAGAGACGGTGGCCACATTGGTCCGTTCCTCCAACCGCGTGCTGATAAGCGACACGGAGCCATCATTGATCATCCGCAGACCAAGCAGGGGTTCGATCTCAATCAAGGCCGTTGCTCCCGGATTTTCACACGGCTTCCGGCGATTTCGAGGCGTCCCTCGGCGAAGAGCTGGATGGCCTCCGGATAGACCTCACGCTCCAGGGCTTGTACCCGTTGCGCGAGAGTCTCAGGCGTGTCCTCATCGAGAACCGGGATACAGCGTTGCAGGATGATCGGGCCATGGTCGTACTCATTGTCGGCGAAGTGTACTGTGCAGCCAGTGACTTTGACTCCCGCCGCGATGGCGGCCTCATGGACATGGTGGCCATACAATCCCTTGCCACAGAAGGCTGGGATCAAGGCGGGGTGGATGTTCATCACACGTCCCTGATACGCGGGTGGAAAACTGTAAAGCGACATGAATCCGGCCAAAACGATCAAGTCGGCCGGATGGCGTTCCAGATGCAGGTTGACCGCCTCGCTGTAGGCTTCATGGGATTCAAACTCCTTGCGGGGAAGGACCAAGCAAGGAATACCAGCACGATGAGATTTCTCAATCCCCCCCACACCCTCACGGCTGGAAAGGGTCCAATCGACACATGCATCCAACCTCCCTTGGGAGATCCGGTCCAACAAGTTCTGGAGCGTACTCCCTCCGCCGGAAAAGAAAACGGCGAGATGGATGCGGTCGGAACTCATGAGCTCACCTTTGAGCGTGGACTGATCCAGCTTGATTTCCCGAGTAGTCTGCCGGGGGTGGCGCAGCATGGCAATCCGTACAGTTGGCTCCCGGCTCCAGGGGGCCCATATCCATTGGATGGGAATACTCACTCACGGCATAGGGGGGGTTGATGGCTTTATCCGGGCCCTCCCCCTGTCCGATGATTTCGTGGCAGCTATTGCAGTCATGCGAGATCACCTCACCGCTTTCCGCCTTGTGGTTGCCATCGTGGCAACGGTAACACCCCCGCCAATGGAAGTGGCCGATGAAATCAGGATGCGTGGTCCAGTCCACTCCCATTTCCGGAAAGAAGTTGTGCATGAAAATCCGATGGGCTGCTTCCTTAGCGCTGGCCACTGCTTGGGTGCGGGTGGCATCGGAGGTTTCCCCGGCGGCCAGGTATGCCGTCGATAACCCCTGATCAATGGCCTCGAGGGCGGCACTCGTGTTTGGATAGGTTTTTTCAAAGAGGTCCATGATCGTTCCCTTCACATTGGGAAGGGTAGTGGAGATCTCTCCATGAGCGATTGCCCGGTCGACCATCTTGAGCGGGTCATTAAAGATATGTGAGGGGCGGTTGTGGCAATCGATACAGTCCATGGTGCGGACTTCTTGGGTTGACGAGGTGATATCCAGGGGGCACTCCTCTGTCTTGAACACAATCATTTTTCCGCTGGGATCAGTCATGCGGACCCAGGGGATCTCCAGTCGATCCCTGTCAGAGGCAATGTACTCGATTATGTGGCCCGAGCTGACATGCCAGTGGATCCCGCTGGACTTACCACCCTGCTTGCCGCCCACCTTCAACAGCAGCCGGATTGTATAAGGGGTGTTCTCCTCATCCCGCAGGGTGTGGTGAATGGTCTTCTCAAGGTTACCGCTGAATTTTTCCGGCCAATGGCACTCTTCGCAGGTTTCGCGAGCTGGACGCAAGCCGCGGATGGGGGTTTGGATGGGCAAGTGATAGGTGTTGAAGGTATAAGCATAAACTTGATAAAGACCAGACATCTTGCTCTTCACATACCAATTCGCACCCGCGCCGATATGGCAATCCACACAAGCCACCCTGGCGTGGGGGGAGTTGTGGTAAGTGACAAACTCAGGTTTCATCACCTTGTGGCAGGTCATCCCACAGAACTCGTTGGACTCGGTGAAGTGGTAGCTGCGGTAGCTGCCGACAGCCGAGAGGCATGCGAAGAGAGTTGCAGCAATGCCGAAGATTTGAAGACGCTTCCGGTGGACGGGATTACTGAGATCGAGACGCAGAGAGGGGGTTTGGTCGGGTCCATACCGGGAACGGCGGCGGAGACGGAGAAGCCAGGAAAAGGCTATCAGCCCAAGTCCCGCCGAGAGGAACATGGGAACGATGAGATAAGTCACCACGCCGGTGTAGGGATTGGCGTGTCCCCAGAACAAATCATAGGTGATCAGTGTCACCCCGGCTCCCAGCGCGGAAAAGAACAGAACCCAACCCACCAATCCCAGCAAGGAACCCATAGGAACCCGGTTCTGGCTCGCCTCACTCATGTGGTCACGGTCTCCTGTTCCCCTATAAATGCAGTTCGAATCGAAAAAACGCGTATCCTCAACTGGAGGCCGGTTCAACTCTTATTAGGGCTGTTGGACCACCTTTCCAGGCAACTTGTCCGGGTACTTCCGTCCATCGTCATGGCAACCCGCGCAGGTTGACGGTTTACCAAGACCCTCGGTGTGACAATCAACGCAATCAGCCTCCTTATGCATCTCATCGAGCTCCACTCCAGCGCGGGTATGATCGAATTCTTGCGGGCGCCAGCCGGCCTCGTGGCAAGCCTGGCAGGAGGGATCGATCTTCCTAAACGGCATTCCTCCCTTGTGGCAGGAAGCACAAGCCAGTTGCTGATGGAAAGGTTTGATGACAAAACCTGTCCGGGCGGCGTGATCAAAGCCCTTGGTTTCCTGAGACGCATGGCAAAGGGCGCAATTATCAGAGACATCATGGCAGCGCATGCAGTCCTCGTGGGGATCGCTCTTGGCCCGTGGGGGATGTGATTGGGGATCATGACAACGGCTGCAGCTTTCCTTCTTATGGCAGTCGACACACTTTAACCCGAATTGATCAACATGCTCTTTATGGTGGAAAGTAACGATGGGTCCATCGTACATCTCTTCTGTTTGATAGATCCATTTTTCAGGTGTTTCGATATTCGGGTGCAACCGTCCCATAATGTCTGTTGCATCCTCTGAGGAGGCTGAGATAACCTGCGAAGCACCCGCCACCAGATCCCCGTTGGCACGTTTGACGTGGCACACCTTGCAGTCTGTTTTATGGCTCCACTCACGGTGGCAACCCAGGCACTGGCGGTGGTAAGCGCCCTTCAGTCCAGGTTGCCCAAGATTGGCGGGGTTGGATGGCCCTCCGTGGCACTCACGGCATGCGAGAATAGGTCCTGGCGGATTGTGATGGTGACAGACCGCACAACCGGCCCCCATAATCTCCATGTGCGCATGAAGTTTATGCGGGAACATTACTGGCTCATACAGGCCTACCAGCCGATCCAAAAAAATAACATCATCGACACCTGTTG
>CAZORO010000245.1:6331-7940 GCA_964581845.1 uncultured bacterium | reverse complement strand
GGGATGCGTCAACGGGTCATCATCGCCATGGCGTTAGCCTGCGAGCCAGATCTCCTCATCGCCGATGAACCCACCACCGCGCTGGATGTCACAGTCCAAGCGCAGATCCTCGCCCTTATGGATCAACTACGCCGTGAACGGAACTGCGCGGTCCTACTCATCACGCATGATCTGGGAGTGGTCGCGGAGGTGTGCCACCGGGTGGCGGTGATGTATGCGGGCGAGATAGTCGAGGAAGCCACGGTTCAGGAAATCTTCGACTCTCCGAAGCATCCCTATACCCAGGGTCTGCTTCAATGTGTCCCGCGCGTAGATCGTCCTGGACGGGACCGTCTCGCGGTCATCCGGGGGACAGTACCCGATCCTTCCGTGCCGTTTCCCGGCTGCCGGTTCGCGCCGCGGTGCGAGCATAGGATGCCATGTTGTGAGCAATCGGCCCCTGAATTATTACCAGTGGGAGGAAGCAACGGGCGGGTCAGGTGTTACCTGCATCATCCGGTCAATCCGAGCATCACTGATTATGCATGATCACGATGTTTGTAAAAGTGGATCTTACTCCTCCCCTTCATCCCACGCCTTTAACCTGTTCAGCATCCCACGGATATCCATGGCGCCGCGGATGGCGACATAAATCGTGACGGTGGAATACCAGACCAACACGGCGGCGGTGAGAAGCCACCAGAACCAATGCTCATTAGGACTCATTCGCTTCGCTCCTTTGCGGCTTGAGTAGAGAACCCACCACCATGGCGGTTGCAGCTAGAACATAGGCGGCGATCCCCAGGTAGTAGGGACCGATCGCTTTGAAAGTTTCCGCCGTGGCGGGAACCTTCTCAAGAACCAAGAAACTCACTGGAAAGACAGCACCGCAGATAATCGCTCCCGTGGCCCCCCAGTTGTTCGCGCGTTTCCAATAGCAGCAAGAGATCAGGAGGGTTGACATACTCGAGAGGTAAATGGTCCCAGTCACTCCCAGATATGTCCACAAGTCACCCTCCAGTTTATACCGGAGACCATAGAAAAAGAGGAAAACTCCAATCAAGGCCACAATCATACGGTTGACCAGAAGCCCTTTTTTCTCACTCCAGGGCTTTCTCCGGAAGGGAGCCATGATGTCGTTATAGATCACACTGCCCCAGGTGAGCATGTAGGAGGAATCGGTCGACATGTCCGCCGCCAGCATCGCCGCAATGAGAATGCCCATCAGGCCGGTGGGAACAAAGGTGCCGAGAAAGGTGGGCATTGCAAAGAGAGACTTCTCCCCTTCCATAAATTCTGAAAGCGTGGCCAGGGCGGCGATCCCCCAGATGACGGGGATCAGGAAACGGCATACGAAGAAAAAACTGGTGGCGATGTAAACACGCTGACCAGTGCGTGTGTCTTTGGCGGCGAGGACACGTTGGATGGTCGTCTGCCAAGTGAGCACCGCCGCGGTATTCAGAAAGGTATTGAAGAGCACATACCCCCAGCCCATGTCTTTATGAACAAAGGGATTGAAACCTCCCGCTCCATGGTGGCGTTGGACCGCCTCGGTCAAAGTACTCCATCCCAGATTCCCCAGGACAAGAAACGTGACCGTGATGAGCCCCATACTCATCACGATGAACTG
>CAZORO010000245.1:0-6321 GCA_964581845.1 uncultured bacterium | reverse complement strand
TGATGAGCACCGAGAGCATCCCCCCTAGAATCGTGTAGACCGCCACACACACCAGCAGGGAGGCCATGGTTCTCACCAGATAGTCCGCATCCATCCCGCAGGCATACACCAGGAACTCCCCACCGACACGCAGGAAAACCCCCATGTTCAGCAGCCCACCCAGAACGATGACCACACCGCTCATCCAGCGGACACGTTGGCCGAAACGCTTCTCGAATAGTTCGGGGATGGTGATGACTCCCGCGTCACGTAACGGTTTCACACAGAATCCGGTCCATCCGATAATCAGCATCGCCAAGGCGGTGATGATTCCGGGTGTGGCGCCCGCGAAACCCTTCTGATAGCCATTCTGAGCCGAGTACATGCAGGTGACCACACCAAACTCCGTGGCGGCCAGCGAGGCGATGCCCAGATACAGGTTCATCTCCCGTCCCGCCACCAGATAGTGTTCCACCTTGCCGACATACTTCCGGACCATGACCCCGGCGGCCATGGTCACCAACAAGTACAAACCCACAATGGAACCATCGAGTAGAGTGAACTGGTGCATTAGGAGGAAGCCTTTCGTTCAATTCTTGTCCGGATAAGATTTACAAATTCAGTTGCTTTAGAGAATAAATTCCTGGCCTCGGTTTCGGTGATGAGACCAGCCACATCATAGATGACCTGATTCCTTTTATTCCGCATTCGAAAAAAAGTAACCATTTCCTCATACTCTTTTCCCATGGCTTCGAGCATGAAAGCAAAGGTAGTCTTGTGGGCCTCCGTACCAGCGGTCCGGTATCCCTTGTAAAACATGTAAGCACGCGCGGCTTGCAAGATGGCATTGTAAGATACAGCGAAACCCCAATCCCAATCCTCCGCCATGATGATCCTTGCCGTCCGAAGGTCTCTATCGGCCCGTTCTAGGGCACGTTGGATTTCACTTCGTGAAACCTTCTGCCTCCGGAGACGTCCAGACCTTAGAAGATCCTCATACACTTTTATTTCCCATTAAAGATGGAGATTTTTTTTCCTTTCAGAACCCTTGCTAGGAATCCTTGCCTCTCTGCCCGCCTGCGTTGATATTCACCCCTGCTAAGGAGCGTGTAGTTCACCGGACGCTGTATTTTCCGCTCCGACTCGGAGACCGCTCTATGAAGAGCCATCTCATCGACATCTCCTACGACAAACACATCCACATCGCTGTCACTCCGGGCGGTTCCATTGGCTTGACTCCCATAGACAAAAGCAAGCTCAATCTCTGAAGAGAGAGGAGATAGCTCCTCTTTAAGAACATCAGCGATCCCAGATGTCTTCATTACAATCGCCTTGAGTTCCTCATATAACGGACAGAGCCTATTAGCCTGAAAATAGATTTGGCGTCCCCGCTTCTCCTGAGTCACAATCCCTCCCCGGACCAGATTAGCAAGTTCGCGTTGAATAGCCCCATGCCCTACTTGTGCCATGCCCGCGATCTCACGCAAGTAGAATGATTGATCTGGGCGCGAAAAGAATAGAGTCAGTAGTGTCCAGCGTACCTTCCCAAACAATGATGACGCAGTTCCAGAATATACCATCGTACTCATAGTGAGTACGATGGTACCCTATAAGAGTACACGGTTCAACCGCTTCCTGCCTGATTCAATCAGGATACAACTCCCACCCAGTAACCCCCGAGACCGCCTTCTCCAATGTCCAAGTATATCGCCTATAGGGAGGCGTCTTCTTGATGTGCGGACTGGTATGCGTGATGGTGAGATACAGATAAGCTGGATCCGTAAGCAGATCGGCGGCGCTGAGCGAAACGCTTGGGCCAGTTGCATCCTCGATCACACGGGCTCCCAGGTTCCACCGGTAGTGGAGCGAAGGCACATCGAGTGGCACTACCTTGAATTCTTGCTCTTGTGAACCTAATACCACAGGTGCTGGTCTTGGGGGGGGAGATGGAGACAGCCAGCTGGACCTTTTGGATGAAATTCATGATGTGCGCTTCAACACAGACATTGCAGAAGGGTTGGTTTGAGTTACGCATTTTGCAGTCCAGGTAAGGACGGTACACATCCGTAGGCCAATCATTGGCTCCCTCGAAAGCCCCGGCAATTGCCTTATATTCCTCAGTTTCTGGAGTCGGCAGGGGTGTTCCATCCTCAACCCAAACCTTCCAGGGCAACGTCTTAAGTGCATAAGTGGGAGACCAATTGGGACGACCATCCGGACTTGTGGGGCGCTCCCTCTGGTAGACTTTTATCTCATACTCATCCGCTAAACTAGCAAAATGGTGGCCCATCTCATGGAGCCCTACATCTCCTACATAAAGACCATTTTGAGTGATCGCTACAGCCGATAGTCCTCTCCCCCCATAACTATCATAGTTCACTATCATAAGACGTCCATCGACAATACCAGTCGAAAAGAAATAGCTCGTCGCCCGGATGACTTTCGATTCTGATACCACATTTGAATCATTCAAACTCACATCGAAGTAAGTGTCGACAAAAATCCCCTCTGCGGGGATATCCACTCCTTCTTCCTGGCTGACTACATCCATCCGGTAAATGTTGACCAGGTTCCAATATTCATCCCATGGGGAACAAGTGGCCCACGCCTCCAATAGCCGCTCTGTATCCTCTATGAACAGCCCAGCCGCAAGGTTCTCCGCCGTATATCCATCCGGCATGATCACCACCACGATCCGGTTGGTGTCATCGCCTCCATCCTTGATCTTGGTGATGCCAAGGATTTCCTCGGGAATGGGACCTTTGTCTTGGCCTCGCGGGATGGAGAGTTCGATAGTCTCCCATTGAAAAGCTGAAGGCAGGTCCAACACCGGTTCTGAGTCATCCGGTAACCGGGTCAGGCGGATGCACATTGGATCAGTTCCCTCCGGAGGACCGATAGCGCGGAACTCCACTGCGCCCTCTTCTGGGACGATATTCGCTCCATCTCCACAGTCCGGCGGCACTCTCATTCCCAGCCCGATCTCCATGGTGGTGCTAAGGATCACCTTTGCCTCCGAATCCAGCCAATCCACTTGGTATCCAACCACGGGGTATGAAGCGGCGACACCAAAAAGGCGCGTGTCCTTCAGTAGAGGTGGAATACGGCCGGTATCGAGGATGGAGAGGTTCGCGCCCTCATATTGTAAAGCCACATTCCAGACCACATTTTCAACAGTCTCTCCCCATGCGCAAAGAATACAAACGAGAAAACCCGGGATCATAAATTCCTCCACAAAGAGAACAGTGAAGAGAAGGTTACCTCACTATTTGAAGGTGGGTAATAGGGTAGCGCCAAGAGAGGAATGAATGGCAGAATTGTGGTTGACCATCCGCCTCGATTTGGGGGAGTATGGTCCTTTCAGATTGATTTAGTATGGAGGCATCCATGACAACAGTGAATCGGCGAGGGTTTCTTCAATCCGGTTGTGCGGCGGGGATGGCACTCGGCATGGGAGGCATCCACTCCGCTGGTGCTATGACTCCTGTCTCGCATATTGGTCCATCCAAACTCAAACTGAGCATCGCCGCATACTCATTCCGTAAAGAGCTTAAAGCCGATCCTCCTCAGATGACCCTCATCGATGGCTTTGTGGAGTTCGCCGCCAAGCAGGGGCTGGATGCCATTGAACCGACCTCGTATTACTTCCCGGAGCCGGTGACAGCGGAGTACCTGCTTGAACTCAAACGGCGCGCCTTCCTACAGGGCCTCGACATTTCTGGCACCGCTATTGGGAATGTCTACACCCACCCCAAGGGACCGGCACGTGACAGCGAAATCCAGAAGACCAAGACTTGGATCGATCATGCCGCGCTGATGGGAGCCACCACCATCCGTGTCTTCGCTGGGAAGATCCAGGATGGCAGCACTCTTGGGCTGGCCAGGCAGTACACCATCGAATGCCTGGAGGAAGCCTGCGCTTATGCCGCCACCAAAGGAGTGTTCCTGGCCTTGGAAAACCATGGCGGCATTGTGGACACGGCGGACAACATGCTGCCGATAGTTCAGGCGGTCAATTCCCCCTGGTTCGGAGTCAACCTCGATACCGGCAACTTCACCTCCGAAGACCCCTATGTTGACATCGCCAAGATGGCGCCCTATGCGGTCACGGTGCAGGTTAAGGTGGAGATCAATCCAAGTGGCAAAGGCAAGGTCCCCGCTGATCTGCCAAGGATCATGAAGATCATCAAGGATTCCGGGTACCGTGGCTATGTCGCACTCGAGTATGAAGCCGATGAGCCGGTGCTGGAGGCCGTGCCGAAGTATCTGGCGAAGCTGAAGGAACTGCTGTGACTGAGGTCCAGGGGTGACAAAAGAGGAAGAAGAAGTTGTCACGGAATTCGCGCAGGTGGCACGTGAGTTCATCTCGCTCATGGGACGAGTAGAGAACCTGACCGCTGAACAAATGGTCCGTGAGTCGACTTCGATACTCCCCCGTCTATATCAACTCGCCTTCCTATTACCCTGCGTGGAACCTGAGTCAGTGGAGATCTCAAAGTCACGCAGGAGTTTTGAGCAGTGGAAGAGTCTCTATGATTCCATCGCGCATATGATGGGCGAGTGGGACTTTTACAATCATATCTTTAACAATTATGAGGACACCAAGGTCGTGGGAAGTACCCTTTCCGATGACTTATCGGACATCTGCCGTGATGTGGAAGATCCTCTGAACAGATATGAATCTGGCCAGGTCAACGATGCAGTGTGGGAGTGGAGAGAAGGATTCATGAGACATTGGGGGGAGCACACAACCGGAGCTATGAGGGCTATGTATTGGTTACGGCGATACTACCTTTGAGGTTTCTGAAAAGAACTTAGTCCACATATATATGAGGTTCAAAATCTTGGCGGAGGAATGGTTCTCTCGCCAAAGTACGGGAGGTTGGCAATGAAGTCCTTTAGCTTTTCCATTTCGATACTCATGCAGGTCATGGCTTTAACATTCGCGCAAGCCACCGATTACGGGTCCACCCTGGTTGGTATGCAATCCGATGGAAAGATTGTGGTTCCCACCAACCAAGTTCTCTCCCCTGTTGGGCGGCAGACCTATCTCCCGACACGCGCCAATGATCTGGCGGTTTCACCCGATGGCAGCCGTGTGGCGGTATTAGGACATAGCGCGATCACTCTTATTGAAGCGGAGAGTGGCCAGATTCTCGCGGCAACCGAGTACTCCAAGACCCCCGATGGTAAAGGTGGCAGTTACAAGGGAATCGCCTTCTCCCCGGATGGGAGCAAGGTCATTGCCTCAAACCTGGGCGGGGCTCTGGATATTCTACTCGTGCCCCAAATGGGTGAACGCTTAAAGCGGGAGGTAATTCCCCTCAAGGAGGGTGACTCTCACCTTACTCCCGCGGGCTTTGCGCTCAATGCGGAGGGAACCAAGGCCTATGTGGCCCTGTGTGTGGCCAACAAACTGGCTGAGGTGGATCTTGTGGAAGGAAAACTTCTTCGGACAATCCCAGCCGGGAATATGCCTTTTGATGTCTGTGTGCGCGGGGACAAGTCCTATGTGAGCAACCTGGGAGGCAGCCTCCCCCAGGAAGGAGACACCACGGCACCCGCCGGAAGTGGCAAACCGGTCAAGGCCGACCCAGTGCGTTTCATCGCCTCGGAGGGCACGGTCTCCGTGATCGACCTTATCAAGGGCGCGGAGGAAGTTCAAATCCTGGTGGGTCTGCATCCCTCAGGGCTGGCCATTACGAAGGATGGCACACGGCTCTTTGTGGCCAACGCCAACAGTGACACAGTTTCTGTGATCGACACCGCCACCAAGAAGGTGATCGAAACCATTCCGGTTCGTCCGCAAGCGGATCTGATCTTTGGCAGCTCCCCGA
The DNA here is from genome assembly GCA_964581845.1 of uncultured bacterium. Taxonomy (GTDB): domain Bacteria; phylum Hinthialibacterota; class Hinthialibacteria; order OLB16; family OLB16; genus OLB16. The sequence goes on along the minus strand of CAZORO010000245.1, from coordinate 505 downwards.
ATGACCTGCTTCTCTCGGAGGATGAGTCACGCCTATATGTCTCCAATGGAACCAACAATGCGGTGTGTATCCTCGAGTTGGCCAAGCCGGGAACCGGGCAAGCCAGCAGGATCCTGGGCTTCATTCCCACGGGGTGGTACCCCTCCGGCATGGACTGGGATCCCATGAAGAAGACACTGTGGGTGGCCAACATCAAGGGTGCCGGGTCAAGGAGGAAAGACTTGATCAAAGAGCGGGAAGGTTCAGATCTGACCGGAGGCCAAAAACTCCTCCCGCCGGGTCATTTAAAGAGTGGTGTTGGTTACAACACCCACGACCAATCCGGTTCGGTCTCAACCATCCCGATCCCTTCCGAAGATGAAATCACGCGGCAGACTACCATTGTCATCGAGAACAACCGCATGACTGAATCGATTAGCGCGCTGGCTCCACCACGCCCCGATGCGGCCCCCAAGCCGGTGCCTGACCGCCATGGTGAACCCTCCGTGTTCGAGCATGTAGTTTA
>CAZORO010000244.1:6960-7974 GCA_964581845.1 uncultured bacterium | reverse complement strand
CGCCCCGTGGAATTGAGAGGGCATCGGAGATATTCCAGAAGAACACATCCGAGGCGGACCCAATGGTGAAGGCGCCCCGGCTCGGAAATGGGCCGGGACCATTGTCAACCGCTAGCTGGAGGGTTGGAGCCGACACTGTAGTGAATACGGGCGGGTAGGTTCCCTCCAGATCATGGCGTAGGCTGGCATTGGAGGTGGTGGTAGCGAAGTAAAGGTTCACGGTAGCAGTCTGAGGGGCATCATCTCGATCATCCCAAACCACCGGAATGACCGCGGCACCATCGGCGACCACGCCTCCGAGTACCGCACTCGTGAGTGTGGGATTCGCTGCCGTCACATCAGCGAGGGAGAGATTCGAGAATTCAAGCTCAGGCGGATCATTCTCGGAGAACATGATCGTGACCAATGAGTTGTCACCCTTGCGCGCGAAGATCTGGCGCGAATAGCCGACCGGATTGGTGGCCGAAGGAGGCTTAATCAGCGCGTAAAGGTTGTAGCTGCCAGGGACAATCGCCGCGAAGTCACCGCTGGAAACCTGGAGTAAATTTGGAGAACCGCTGAGGTTAATGGCCGCCCCCAGCGCGATCTCAGTCAGGTTGACTGTGTTGCGCAAGAAAAACTGGACCGTTTCGTCATCATCCGGCTGGGCGGTTCCCTGGTCATTCCAACGGATTTCGAAAATCTCTCCCAGGAAGTGATTGGTGTCGGCATCCGGTTCCACGAAACTAAAGGTGGAGGGACGGTTCATGAAAATGTAGGCCGAATCACTAGCGCGGTGGATTTCATCCTCGATGATTCCCTGGAGGATGTATAAACCGGGGGCGAGATTTGTGAGATCCCAGGTGAAAGCATCCGGGCCTGTCTGAGCCAGGTTCCTCGCGGCGGCCGGTGTACTGCTGGAGGACCCTGGCGGGAAGCCCATTACGGTTGATGTGGGGTTGTTAATGCTTCCCATGGCATATTCCAAACGAATTCGCGCGTCGGATCCGGTGTCGGGCTCGGAATCCACCCAGG
>CAZORO010000244.1:0-6950 GCA_964581845.1 uncultured bacterium | reverse complement strand
TTGTCCCCATCCACCTCGAGAACGGTTGCGGTACCCGCCAAATCCCCTGTGAAAGCAAAGGTGGGGGGGCTATTGGGTGTGATGGTGATACGGGACATAACACCAGGCGAGCCGCCATCATCAAGCTCCCGGCTGCCACCCACGATATCGCGGACATAGGCAAGAGCGGCGAATGTGCGTGCGGTACCACTCACCATGGTATCTGAGAGGGAGCTTCCCACCGAAAGCGAAAGAGTGATCGACTGGGTGACAGTGAGCACCTGCCCCTGGTTCACCCAGAAAATATTGCCTGGAGAAAGGCTGGTTATAGCGGTGGGATCGGCATGTTCGATCCCCTTGCCAAATGCGGCCACTGCCGCCGGGGTATTCAGGACCGGCAAGACGTTGACATCAATGAGATAAACATCCGCCTGGGCACGTCCCTCCGAGTCTCCGGCGGTGAAGGCCACATTGAAAGGTACCCCCTCCAGTACGCTGGGAGGATCACCCGCGATGACATTGGAACCCGAGATGGTCTTGAAGCGCAATGTGGGCACGGCATTGGTCACGGTGAGGAAGCTTGGGCTGGCGGCGGTGTAGTCAGCCACGCCATCGGTGATGACACCCCCCACGCGCAGCTCGGCGATACGTGGATCAGCGGGCGCGAAGAGGGCGGTGTTCACCAGAGTCACATCCCAAGCGAAGGTGTCCGAAACTCCATCAGGATCCTCCTGGATCCCCCGTGCCACCTTGATCCCATCGCTGGCATACAGGTCGTTACGGACCAATCCATCAAAGGAGGAGAGATTGGCAAGATAGCTCGCGTCGGAGACAAAGAAGAAATCGAGCGAAGCGTTGCTGTCTGGATCAAAATCCTCCCACCTGAGAGTAAAGGTTCCGTTCGTGGTGTTTCCCAGTATGGGATTCACCAGCTCCAGGAAGGGCGGTTCATTCACATCACCCCCATCGATGGGGCCGGCCGTAAAGGACAGGCTTGAAATGGTGGTTTGGTAGCGGATGTTGCTGACAGTAACAGTGAAGACCGAGTCCTGGCTGATGGACCCGCTTGTACGCAGAACGATGTAGATATCAGGGCCAAAATCGGCTCCGGGAGTGAAGTCATCGCGGGCGGGCAGTGCAACGGGAGATGCCGGTTTGAGGAAGACAGAATTCTGTCCAGTATAGACAGGTGTATTTGCCAACGGAATGAAGGTATCGGCGGAGTCAAACCGTCCATTGACCGAGCCATCGTCCAGATACAGAGCGATACCGCTATCCGTGCTTGCCGAAAGGGGAGCCAGGTCGCTGTTGGTGAAGGAGGAGCTGCCCACCTTGGTGAGTTGGACCACCAACGAGACGAGGCTTTCATTCGAGGTGGTGGGATTCAGCTTGGTGGCAGTCAGGAAATTGAGGCCGATCACATCCTCCGGGCCATCGTTTCTGTCAAGGGAGGCTCCGAAAAAACCAGTCGTGTCAGTTGCGAAGACCGGCACATTGGTGGTCACCAAGTTGGTGGTGATCGAAGTGTTGCCGGTTGAGGTACCGGACTCAAAGGTGATCCCTGATTCACGGATAAAGATCTGGAACTGATCGTGGAAGGAGATCGCATTGCTGGTGCGGACCACGATGAAGAAGTCTGGTCCTTTGTTGATTCCGGAATCATTGTCGGGAACATCGACACCGGGAGAGAATGTCACATTGACTTTGATGACATCTCCCACCTGAGTGGCTGATGATCCACTGGGGCTGAGCGAGACAAAGGTGTCGGCGGAATCGAAGACACCCTGGGTTCCCGCCGAGTCATTGTCTCTGTAAAGGGCGAAGCCGGAGTTGGCGGTCGGCGAGAAGGGATTGAAGTCGGCGCTCGTGGCGCTTGGAGTGTTTGGACCAGCTACCAAGGGGGAACGGATTTCAAAGGAGATCTTGGAGATTGTTTTCTGGGGAGCTCCCTGATCGTTGATGTTGATGCCAACCATGGCCTTGGAGGCTTGGGCTTCAATGGTGTCGTTGATGACTGTCAAATCGGAGAAGACCGTGTCGGTCTGCGAGACCGCCTGGAAGGGATTGGTCTCGACCGCCTCGAACGAGAAGTCTTGACGGAAGACACCATTCACTTCTTGATAGAAGGGGAAAGGCGAGACGCTTATCTCGGAATCATTCGAGGGCGTGTGTTCGGTTGGCTTGTCCTCATCGGGCAGGAACCGAATTGGCCACTCCACCACATCATTATTCACGAGTGGTTTCATCTGAACCACGAAATCATCGCCATTGGACATATCGGAATCGGGACGGATCACGACGAAGTAATCGTTGCCTTCGAAAGCCCCCTCATCATTGGGTGGCAAGCGTTCGCCGATGACATCATCGCCCGCATCGGTTTGCACCCCATCCGGGCCCTCGGTTTGATAGTCCCCATTGGGATCATCACCAAATGGATCAAGGAAGAGGTACACCGAGTTCGGGAAGCCATCCACGTTTCCAATGAGCGGCACCGCGCGTACGAGCTGATCGGTCTTATCAAAAACTCCCGGCTTGGCGTTTGGATCCTGGGTCCGTAGCGTATCGCGATATAAGGCGACACCATCCGTCTTGCGGATGATGTTGTATTGGCCGGTGCCGATGGGAGCCAGGTCCTCGATTGTGAACTGGTTGTCATTACCCACATTGGCAAAGTTGATCAGAACATACTCCATGTTGGTGGGTAGACCAGAGTCGGCCAGGGAACGGTCATAAACATTGAAACCGATGGCGGCCACTCCGCTTTCCTCGGCGGTGATGTTCGCCGCGATAGGTTCCGGATCCGCGAGGGTCAAACTTTGGGAGATGACGGGGACATTAGCTACGATGGAGTCAGTCGTAACTCCGCTGTTTTGAACATTGACTCCACTCCGGAATTGCACCCCGCCATCCTGAATCGCAATCCGGAAGGCATCACGGTAGTCAATGTCTTTGCTAGTGCGCACCACCACGAAATAGTCATAGCCCATAAACTCATCCGAGGTGTCATCGGGAGGCAGTTCGAGTCCATCGGCGGGACGCAGTATCAGGTCCACCTGATTTGTAGTTCCTGGAACCAGCTTGTATTGGAGGTAATCGTTGCGCAGCTCGATGGGGAGGTCCTGGCTATCGAAGCCGCCAGGAATGCCAGCGGAGGGGTTATCCCGGTAAATCCCGATACCACCGGTGGAATCATCCGCCAAGGGCATCAGATCAGGCAGGCTGACCACTTGGTTGTCACCCGAACCAGTCACATTGACATCGAAGGTTCCCTCAAAAGGAATGTCCACCGCTACGAGATCATGCGTCAGCGCCTCGATGCGTATGGTGATGCTGTCGATATAGTCCTGCTCATCCACATCCTGGTAGGGATTGTCCGCGACGTTGATGCCGATCACCCCAACGGGGCTGGATGTAGCATCCAGATAAGGATTGCCGGTAAAGATGTCATCATCCTCACCGAGGGGCGGCAATTCCGGACGGTCCACTTTGTACCCCACACTGTTGTCGCCCTGGATCGTGTCCGGGACATAACCGATGATGTCATCGATAAAAAGTTTGGCTTCAACCGGCTTGGTGAGCTCGGAGGCATTTGGATAACCGGCATCCGTTCCGATTCCACTTCCTACAGGAATGCCATAAACAATACGGGTAAAGTCAGTGCTGGGTGAATTGCCGCGAGCGATGGACATCATGAAATCATCGCCTGGGCGGGCCCCCTCATAGTCCAGAAGGATGATGCCAGTCTCATCATCGGAGTTATTGGGTTCCCTGGCGCCTACTTGGAAATAATCGCCACGGTCATCACCATCCAGGGTGATGACGACGAAAAAGTCATAGGTTCCATTGTCGGTAATCGGGACTCTCGGACCCTTGCCGTTATTGATGGCGGGATTAGTGGAGATCAGCATCGACATGACTGGTGGGGAGGTATTGATCCATACCCAGTCTGTTTGTTCCGGGTCGGAACGGGAGACAGCGGTATCGGTGGTACGGTCGAAGACACCATCCCCGTTATCTTGGTAGAGAATGACGGAGTCGATATCCCCCAGGTAGTTGTCATTGGTTCCAAAGGAGTTCTTACGGGTGGTGATGGCATTGAAGGCGTTATCGCCGAGGTCCTCATTGATGCCCTCGTCGATGCCCTCATCAATACCCTCATCCACCAGTCCGTCCTCATCGTTATCGATGCCATCCGCCATGGCCCGGCCTAAGCTGTCACGGGGGCTTTCCGCCTCGCCGTTGCCATTGTTATCCAGTCCATCAGCGAGTTTCCGTCCCAGACCATCTACCGGACTTCCGGGCTCCCCATCGCCGTCATTATCGATGCCATCGGCCATCTTCACGCCCCGAAAAACGGTGGGAGAACCAATGAATTGTTCTCCATCGGCATCCGGCCAGTTGTAGAAGTAGGGATTCCGGATGAAGGCGTTGTCAGGAGCGGGTGGTGATAACAGGGAAGGTACTAGCGCATAGATATTGGGAGAGAGCGGACTGCCATCCTCCCCATCCCCATCCTCATCAAGGTGAAAGAAGAAGGTGTCGGGGACACCATCTCCATTGTTATCCACACCCTTACGGTTGGCGGTATCATAGGCGGTGCCCGCCCTGAGCGACCAGCCACTCGTGGCCCCCCGAAAAACGCGCTCCGGAACCTCGCTGACTTGTGGGACACCGGAGGTGGGGTCGAAGACGCCATTGCCATTGGCGTCGTAATAAAGCTCGTCAATCGTGGGATCGTAGACACCATTCCCATTCTCATCATACCAAGCCCAGTAGTCCTGGTTATCCTCGTCCACCAACGGATGAATGATGGGCAGCGAGATATCCTCATCAATACTCCCATCCACATCATCATCCAGACCATTGGGAAGTTCCTCGTCGGTGAGTCCATCCCCATCATCATCTACGGTTTGGATTGTGGTTTGATATCCGGGGGTCGCTCCCTCATATAGGTCCACTGTGGAGAGGGTCCGGACAACCTGAGTCAGGTCGGCTGGAACGGATCCCTCCACCTTGAAGAGTTCATCGATGAAGGGGTCATAGACACCTGGAATACCCGCTGGATCATCGGCCCAATAGTCGTGGTCATTATTTCTTCCCTCGCGGCAGGAGGTGAGGTTCACAACCACATGGCTGAGATGTGAATGGACACCCGCGATTTCAATCCCCAACACCGCGGTCCGGCTGCTTTCCGAGGGAATAACCTGGGGAACCTCCATGTCCTCGAGGATGTTGAGGGCATCGGGATGCTGACTGAACAGGTCAGTGTAGTTGTGGGGTTCATAGGGATAAATGCGATCATTACCAGATGCCTGGATGATATCCGGGAATGGGAGCAGGTCACCTGCTGAATCCGCCACGGTGATAATCTCGGAGGTGTAGGTCCTGGCTTTCAGAGAGGAACCAGCTCCACTCTGGTGAACGATCTGGTCCGGTCCGATCTGGACCACCACGCGGAATTGATCATTGTTTTGAATCAGGTCGGATGTTTCTATCGCCACCGCGAAAATGGATGTGCCGTTGAAAACCATGGCCGCGCCACCGTCCGTACAGGTGGCGGTTCCACTCCCAATAGCGCAAGGACACTCATAAAGGGTCTCCTCCGCCATCCGTTCCCTGGGGATATTGGCCACACAAACTGGATCCAAACGGACGATCAACTCCTCGCAAGGAACATCCAGGAATACCTGGCTCCCAGTGAGTCTTCTGCGCACAATCTGTTTGTTAATATCGAGGTCGAAATCCTCATCGAAATTGAAGTTTGAATCCGTAATGGGCTGAGTGACCAGATAAAGAGAGACAAATGCAATTTTGGTCTGGACATTGGTTGCGTTGATACTTCCACGGAAGTCATCGAAGGTGACCGTAACGCCCCGGATTTCAAGCGCACCATCATCATCGAAGCAGGGAGTTTGCAGGTCATCGTTGTTCGTTTCGGAGAGGTCGAAGCGGACAACCTCGGTCACGCGGCTCGTGGCGGTGATGCCCTGGCCCTTAACCACCAGGCTCTTCCCAGTCAGGCTCCCATAATCGGCCCAAGCAGCGGGCAAAAGAGAACCTATCAGGAGTAAAGCCGGCAGTAGCCGTACCACCACCAGGCGGGGTGCGGCCTTTTTCATTTGGAAAGATGGCGCAACTCTCATGTCTATCTCTACACTCCAGCCAGGCTCGAAGGGTCTCATCACTGGACCCTGAATTCCTCTTTGCTTTCCGCCGCGTTGTTTCCCGGATGGCCTGAGGCGGTGGAGCGGTTCCCACCTTCCACCCACTCAACCTTGGGGGCATCCCCCCACAACCGGTCGAGCCGGTAGTAATCCCGGCTTTCCTCGGTCAACAGGTGTACGATCACATCGCCGAGATCAAGGAGGATCCATCCGGAATCCTCATATCCCTCAACCGAGCGGCAGGGATGACCGGATTTCTTGGCTTCCTCCAGTGCGGCATCCGCGAGGGCCTGGATCTGGACCCGCGCGAATCCCGAGGCAAACACGAAATAGTCCGCCAGGATGGTGATCTCTCGCAGGTCGAGGATCTCGACATGGTCTCCCTTTTTCCGGTCTAGAAGCCGCGCCAGTCCCACTGCCAGATCGAGAGCCTTCCGGGCTGCTTCAGCCTCTTTGCCAGGGCCCTCCACTACCACGCGGCTTTTCCTCAAAACTCTATCCGCTCCATAGGAGAAGGTCTTGCAGGGGCCAAGCCCCTTTTCTCTCCCGCCCCTTTGTGGGGGAGGGTTAGGCTTCTCTCTCTCCCCCTTGCGGGGGAGGGTTGGGCTTCTCTCTCCCTCCCCTTTGTGGGGGAGGGTTGGGCTTCTCTCTCCCGCCCCTTTGTGGGGGAGGGTTAGGCTTCTCTCTCTCCCCCTTGCGGGGGAGGGTTGGGCTTCTCTCTCCCTCCCCTTTGTGGGGGAGGGTTGGGCTTCTCTCTCCCGCCCCTTTGTGGGGGAGGGTTAGGCTTCTCTCTCTCCCCCTTGCGGG
>CAZORO010000243.1:0-8008 GCA_964581845.1 uncultured bacterium | reverse complement strand
CGCCGTGAAATAGGTGAAGAACAATTGAGTTCCTTTCCGATCGTTATTACAACCGGTGTAAAAAACGTGTCATTGGGGGCCGTGGTTACTCATTCAAGGATACTTTCCCGGTATTGGGCCGCATCCTCAAGCGCTTCGAGCTCAGACAGATCACTGGGAGCCAATATGTAAAGCCACCCTTTCTCATAGGGAGACTCATTGACCCATTCCGGATGGGTGGATAGATCCGGGTTGACCTCGGTGACCTGACCCGAGATGGGGGCATAGACATCAGCGGCCACCTTGGTGGACTCGATCACACAGCAGGCTTCCTGGGCTGACAATACCCGTCCCACCTCCGGGAGTTCGACAAACACAATGTCGGTCAGCTCATGTTGGGCAAAGTCGGTTACTCCCACGCGAGCAAGCCCATTCTCCAGACGCACCCATTCATGTGATTCTGTGTACTTCAGATCTTCTGGAACAATCATCATGGCACCCCCCGTTCCTTAGCAGACCCTCAATTGATCGTATTGTGGCGAGTCACAGGCTGGCGTCAAGAGAAAGTTTTCCAGATCTTGAAGGATTTTTAATGAGAGGGAATATGGTTCAAGACAGAAGTTTCTACCCTCTGAAGGCTTTGGAGATAAAGGTGTTGGCGTCCAATGGTTTAGCCTCGGAGTGATAGGAGAAGGCCAGGTTGGAGATCGAGAACTGAATCTTCATCTTGCGGAAATCCTCGGCAGAGAGGGTATTTGGGTCACCACAAGCCGCATGTTCGTAGATCGGCAGATCACGCAATTGAGGAAGCTTGGCACGCAAATCGGTTTCGCTGATAAAGGCCCCCGTGCTGGGATCCATTCCGGCCTTGCATACTCCTTGAAGGGTTCTTCCGGAGGGTTCAAAACGGATAGTGAAACGGATTCCACGCACATTGGGGTCCCAGTCAGCCTGGATGACACTTCCCACCTGCTTTTTCTGGAAACCCGGAATCAGATCGCGGAAACGCATGGCTTCTTATTGCCCCTGTTGTTTCATCTCATCCAGACCGCCCGCGGCGATCGTTGCGGTGACCTCGACTGAGAGGTCCTCCACATCGGGAGCCATATCATCAGCACTTTCAACTCCATCCGGCCCCAGAGAACGGAGTCTGAATCCAGGCAGACCATTGGGGAAATCAATGGGTTGGTATTGCACCTTCCGTTGCCAGCCATCGATCAGAAGTACATCGCGCGCGAAGGGTTCGAAAACTTTGCCCGAGGGTGCTGGTGGCGGGTCCAGGAGAATGTCCAGTCCTTCCTCGGCGGTAGGATAACGGTTGTACACGCTGTAGTAAAACAAAAGGGTAAAAGAAAGGAATCTCAGAACCACCTCGGTTCGTTCTAGTGGATCCATTCCAGAAAGAGTTTCATTGACCTCCTCAGGTCCCATTCCACGAAGTGCACGTTCCAGCCGGAGTCCATCCGAGGAGGGGGGGGAGCCAGGTGGGGTTTGTCCGGGTGAAGATACCTGGGACTCCTGGGAAACTGCTTGGGTTTCCGGTGAGGCCACATCGGGTGAACAACCAGACTGAAGCATCAATCCCATAATGAGAGCCAGTGCCACAAGTCTTCGCATCAGAATGGATCTCCTCCGTTTGAGGTAGCGCGCCACATGGAAAGGGCCGCACGGGAGAACATCCTATCATGGGAAAGGAATGTCCGACTAACCCCTTTCTTGGGGCAGAGGACTGCCCAACCTGTTGTTCCCCCGGAAAAGGATTGCTATACTTATAATGGAAAAAAAACGAGAACAGGAATCGACCCCTGCCCTTCTCGTGTCGGCGGTCTTGTGAGGCTACAGAATGAATGAAGGGCTTCACTATCCGGGAACCGAGCAGGCCCTCCTTGTAGAGGGAAGCCAAAAGATCCCGGTCGAGGCCCGAGTTGTTGAGAGATTGGTCTCAGCAACGACCGGCAACCGCACGGCCGTGGTGGGGGTTGATTTTTATTAACTTCCAGCAACCTTGACCTATGGTGCGGGTGCGGTTAAGTTTCCCACTGCTATGTGGGGGTGAATACGAATCTCCAGGAGCCTAGAGACAAATAGTAACTACCTTCATTTTTCGGGAATGGGCCTGTAGCTCAGACGTGGTTAGAGCGCGCGCCTGATAAGCGCGAGGTCAGAGGTTCGACTCCTCTCAGGCCCACCATGAATATCCACCCACATCCCACCGTCTAACCACAGAGATCCTTTTAATTCGCATGTTTTTTGCCGATAATCCATGGTGGGATGGGTTTCAGCTGGAACCTTGTTCATGCGAATCAAGCACAAGTGGGTTGAGGGTACATGCCATGAATACCGTAAGGGTTTTCCTAATCCTGTGGGGTATTGCCATCTTGTCTGGTTGCGCAAGCCTGACTGGCAAGAGCAGCGATTACGCATCGAAAGCCGATCCGACCTCTGTTCCCCTGGCTTCGGCCGAACAATCGCCATCAATGCTTCCAGAGGCCTCCGTAATAGATCCTAACGCCCCATCAGCGCAGCCAGAACAGAGCCGTGTGTATGAGTCCGATGCAGTCAAATCGGACCCCACACTCAAATCGGGATCTGAATCGAAAGGATGGAGTGTCCCCGCAGAGCCCTCGCCCTCCGAATCCACCGGACCATCCTCTCCGGGCCTGCAACCCTCGAATGCCCTTCCTGACATAGGAATCGTGAAATCCGATATCCCATCCAGACTGGGAGAGACTGAAATCATCGTGGGTGGGGAAGTTAGCGGAGAATTGGAAAGCGCCAGAACCAGCTTGGATCAGCGCATGACCTCCACGAAGTCTCTTGTGGAGGATCCCTTCGCTCCAACCGGCTCTCCATCCGGAATCCATCTGAAGAGCACCTTCCCGGAGCTGGGCACCTCCCAAGAATACTCAACCCAGCCTCAGGTGGCACCCCAAGGGCCGTTACAAACCAGCTCGGTGAAAGGAACAGTCCGTGGTGGCCAGGCCGCACCCGGCTTTGTGGTGACCACATTGAATGGGACTTCTTTCGATCTGGCCAGCCAGAAAGGCAAGGTCGTGGTCCTGGATTTCTGGCGCAAGTCCTGTGGCCCCTGCCTCAAAGCGATGCCAAGGCTCGCTGAGATCCGCAGCTCCTTTCCAGAGGGACAACTCACGATCCTGGGGATGAACACGGATGAAACAAAGAATGAGGCGGAGAGTTTCCTACGGACACATCCCCATCATTGGCCGAATGTGCATGTGCTCTCGCAACGGACCAATGTTCTCACCCCCTATGGAGTCCGTCTGCTGCCAACCTTTGTGGTCATCGACCAGGTGGGCAACATCCAGTACCGTGGAAACGACGTCAACCAGGTTGGCATCAAGGTCGCCGAGCTGGTCACCAACCCCTCCATCCCCAATGCCGACTACATGGCGGCCCTACGGTAATATACCTTCCTCTCTCTGTTTGGTATGTCAGACTATCCAGTATTGTGCCAGAGACAAAACCCACACTTGCCCACCCCGGTGAACAAATACTCAATGAGATGAAGCCAATCTACCGTCTGGCCCAGGAAGGCCGGATGGAGGAGACGATTCAAGCCTATCAAAATCTTGTCTTAAGATTCCCCGAGGAACCAAGGGGGTGGTATGCGCTGGCTTACAACCTGGAGTTAATGGGCCGTTTGGCGGAAGCGATACCAACGTATGAAAAAGTCCTGCAGCTCGAACCTAACCATTGCGAGGTGATCCATAGGCTGGGAAACTGCCACTACAACTTGGGACAGACACAAGAAGCAGCGCGTTGGTATAAGCAGATTCAGTACCTTGAGTACCTTCCAGATGCGCTTACCCTGCAAGCAAGGGTCGCGGAATTGGAGCCACTGGGAAAGCGTCTGGCCCGTCGTGCCAAGCCGCTTCTCAGGTCACTTTCAACGCGCATCAGCAAACCAAGTTTTCTCTCCGCGCTGACTGCGGAGGTGTTACGGTTTCCCTCCAATCTGGGTGCAATCAGACGGTATGGGATGGGCCCTTACCTCTCCTATCTGAGCCGTCACTACCTGAATGACTCCAATTACCTTTTTAAACGTCTGCCCTGTGACCTGTGCGGTTCAAGAAAAGCTAAGGGGATCTTCTTCGACGGCTCCAGAAAAATCATCGCTTGCGGGAAATGTGGATTTGAAACCGAGGAACGCAAGCCACCCGAGGGCCGGGATGTTTTCAATGGGACATACGAGAAGATGGATACTATCGAGGGATTCGAGCCCATTTGGAAAGATCCTTTCATCATGCAAATCCGAATCAAACGGCTCAAGGAACTGTTTCACCAAGCAGGAGTTCCCTTCCCTTTACCGGCCGGCTCCCGCTTGGTGGAAGTCGGTTGTGGGCAAGGCACGACACTCCATGAATTCACTAAAATCGGAATGGAAGGAATTGGTACCGAAACATCTCAACAACTGGCGGACTATGCGCGCCGGGAGTATGGTCTTGATGTGCGTCACACAACCATCCAAACAGCGCGGTTTGAACCATTCTCCTACGATCTGTTTATCTCATTCCATGTTCTGGAACATCTGGACCGTCCCTCCGAAATGTTCATCCAAGCGCGCTCCGCCCTCAAACCAAGCGGTCTTCTGATGCTGGAGCTCCCCATTCCGGAGCTTCAATCCATGAGCAGGGATGCCCAATATGATCCCATCTTCGGTTATTGCAATCACGCTCATGTGAACTTCTTCACCTCACCCATCGTGAGGGAGTATTACTCGCGTTTTGGCTTCGAACTCATAGGAACTTACGAGTATTTTTGCGGACAGCACTTGATGGGGGGGTTCCTGGGAAGGAAACGCCCCGATTGACACCGGATAACAATTAGGAACCATGGGAACGAATTTTCCCGGTTCTCACGGTTGAGTTCATTCTCCACCGCCGCTAAGCATAACTGATCACCGTGAAGACATTCACATCCTTGAGTTGGTCACGCCCTTTGAGATCCGCCAGCTCGATCAAGAAGCCCGCCTCCACGATCTCGACATCCTTGAAGTTCTTGAGCAGGTTAACCGCCGCTCGCATGGTCCCGCCGGTGGCCAGTAGGTCATCGATGAGCACCACCCGTTCACCGGGCTGGAGCGCGTCCTGGTGGATTTGGATCTTGTCCTCGCCATATTCCAGTGCATAGGTGGAAGTGAAGGTGGCTGCGGGGAGCTTACCGGCCTTACGGATGGGAACGATTCCACACCCCAAACGGTAGGCCAGGGCGGAGCCAATCAGGAAACCTCGCGACTCAATCCCCGCGATTGCGCTGATCCCCTTGCAGGCATAGCGGTCGAAGAAGATATCGACCGCCTGACGGAAGAGGCTGCCATTCTTGAGCAGGGTTGTGATGTCCCGGAACAGGATACCAGGTTTGGGGAAATCAGGGATCTCGCGGATCGCCTCCCGCAGGTGGTTCATGGTCAGCCTCCAGATGTCAATTCGCAATCTCCCCCTCTCCTCATGGGAGAGGGGGGCTTGGGGGGTGAGGTTAACGGAAATCAATTCCCCCCACCCCAACCCTCCCCCGCAAGGGGGGAGGGAGAGGGTTATTTCAATGCGGCGATGGCCTTTTCGTAATCGGGCTCTTGAGTAATCTCAGGCACCTGTTCGGTGTAGATCACCTTGTTGTTTTCATCGAGCACAATGATGGCGCGTGAACATAACCCGGCCAGAGGGCCATCGGCAATTTCAAGGCCATAGTCCTTGGCGAAGCTGGAACGGAAGGTTGAGAGAGTTTCAACTCCCGTAATCCCCTCCGCCGCGCAGAAACGTTTTTGGGCAAACGGCAGGTCGGCGGAAATGTTGAGGACGGCGGTGTTCGCAAGCCCAGCGGCACGTTCGTTAAACTTCCTCACCGAGGTGGCGCAAACAGGCGTGTCTATACTCGGAAACACACTGAGCACCTTCTTCTTTCCAGCATAAGCCGTCAGATTAACAGTGGAAAGGTCATTTTTAAGAAGGATAAAATCGGGAGCGGTGGAGCCCACTTTGGGAAGATCGCCACAAGTATGGATTGAGTTGCCTTTGAGTGTAATTGAGGCCATTTTTTATCCTTTCGGTATTGGCGGAATCGCGCCGCGCGGCTGGGTGTCAGGCGGCGCGGGTTCATTCTTGCGTATCCTCCACAAAGATCAAGGATTCCTTGGAATTAGACGCCGTTGCGGATCCGGCATTTCACCCGGATAGTGCCATCCTTCGGGCCAACCCACACAATACCCCCCATGCTGTTGGTTCCATTGGTGGGACTATAGGTGAAGAGAGGATAGCCGTTGGGACATCCCTGCGGCTTGCCGACATCCCGGAGCCCACCCCAACCATTCACCCCATCGGGTCCCCAGCTGTTGATCCGCCACAAGTACCCCCAGCAGCTGGTATCGTCCTTCCCATCCTGGCAATCGATATAATCATAGGCCCACCCCCACTGGACCATATCCGCCCTGTTCATGATCGTGGCGAAGGGGTCATCAGGGATCACTTTCAAAAACCTGATGGGAGTGGTGAGACGGTAGTAACGGATCTGGTTGGGGTGTTGCCCATCGATTCCGCTCACCAGATTCTTGGTCCAGTCCGGGTACTTGGTAAATTGGATCCGATAGGACTCGAGCGCCGTATCCAAGGTTCTAAGGTCTCCAATCGCATTGGTCACCTTGGCGCGGATCTGAGCCGAAAGGAAATTAGGCAACGCAATTGCGATCAAGATGAGAATAATAGCAATGACAATCAACAATTCGATCAAGGTGAAGCCACTCTGTTTCGCCAAAGACACCCTTTGTCCACAAACAGTACAAGACATACACAATACCTCCTTTCTAGTATCAAACCGGAAGGAGTATAGGTGAATGGTTCCTCACAATCCACATAAAAAAATAAAGAAATTCCCTAACCCAAAACCTAGATACTCTCATGGCCGCTGAACAAAGAGAAAAAGCACACAGGTCAGTCTTCTTTGAGGAATTTCACAGCGGCATCCCTATCCCGATGAATAGGAAACATGGTGTCGAAGCCAGCGAAGATAAAGATCTCCTCAACCTGAACATTCATTGCGCAAAGGGCGATTTTGCTTCCAGCAGGATGGAGTTTTTTGACCGCCGCCACGAAAACCCGCAGGCCAGCTGAGCTGATATAGTCAACACCTTGGAAGTTGACCAACACCTTGCGTCCCTCCAGCCCTTTTTCATCGAGAAACGCTTTGAAGAAGTCCCCAACCACATTCGCTCCCATAGCATCCATGCGTCCGGTGAGTATAACTTCCTCCAACCCCCGATCCTCCTGAACAGCCACTTCCATGATATAAGCCTCCTTCGCACATCTCCCTTGAGATACCCAGTCAAATGGGACTGGGTATCAGGCGGCGGAGGACCCCGGCGAGGACCCCGGCGGAGGACCCGACGGAGCGGGTCCCTCCTTGAAATACCCAATCAAATGAGACTGGTTATCAGGGGGTTACCTTCCCGTGTACAGGAAGGCAACCATGGTGATGTCATCTGATTGTTCGCAATCTTGGGCGTAATCCTTAAGCCTTTCGCGCAATCTGTAAACCAGATCCATGCAATCTGGAGTGTGTTCGCGTCCGAGTGTCTCGACCGTGCGATTCTCGCCGAAAACCTCTCCAGCCGGATTCATGGCCTCGGTTACTCCATCGGTGTAGAGAAACAACATATCCCCCCGGCCGAGAGTCATTTCTCCCTCTTCAAGTTGCACTCCCTCCATCACCCCGATGATAGCTCCCTTGACCCACGGGAGGCGTTCGACATGGCCCTGAGCGGAGATCCGGAAGGGGGGATTGTGCCCACCGCGCGCGAAGGTGCAATGCCCAGTGGACAGATGGATCTTGGCACAGAGTAAAGTCACGAACATATTGGAATCATTATCCTGGGCGAGCTCATCGTTGAGTTTACGCAAGACAGCGACGGGACTGTCTCCCTCACGCCACAGAGCCTTGAGAAAGGTACGTGTAACCGCCATGAAGAGCGCGGCGGGAACTCCCTTGCCGGAGACATCCCCGATCACCAGGCACAGCG
>CAZORO010000242.1:0-8012 GCA_964581845.1 uncultured bacterium | reverse complement strand
CTCTTATCGGTGTCTTTGGGGTAGAGTATATCCAAGTAGAAAACAAAGGAAATGATGGTGGCGGTAGAATTCAACACTGCGTTGACGGTGGATTGGATGGCTCCGAATAATGCCGCTAGAAAGAGCCCTCGTAAACCCACTGGGACAATGGTTTGAAGCAACTTGATATATCCGCCGTCCGCCTCCTTTTGGACATCTTTCCAATCCAACAGCAGCATCTCGGGGTTTAAGGCGAAAAGAATCAGACCTGGAAGCACAATGATGGTGGGAAGAATCAATTTCAGAAATCCAGCCAGCACAATACCCATACGGGCATGGTAGGTGTTTTTGGCCCCAAGTACCCGCTGGATCATGAACTGGTTGAGAACGTTGTACCACAGGCTCAGTGAGAAGGTGGCGAACAGAATGGCGGTCCATGGCCACAGGCGGTGAGTGGCGGGCTGGATGACCGAAAGCCTGTTGTAGGAGTCCACCCCCGCGAGAATCTGGCTCTTGGAATCGACTGCTTGTTTCCAGATTCCATCGGTGGCGCGGTTTGCTTCGAGGGTTTTCCTGAATCCCTCTGCAATCGATCCAGAATCTCCAGACACCGCCTGTAGCGCGAGGATTGTGACCACCACACCGCCCGCGATCATGACCAGAATGGTGAAAAAGTCGATCCAGGCCACCGAGGAGAGCCCTCCATAGATGGCCCAGGCTCCCGCGACCACGCCCAGGGCAATGATCGAGAACCAGAGGGGCCACCCAAAAAGCACTTGCAACGCCAAGGCCCCGCCATAAAGCACGGCCGCGAGAAAAGCAACGACATTACTGATTACGGTAACGAGCGCGAAGAACTGGCGTAGCGAGGGGCAGAAACGCCGTTCCAGAAACTCCGGCATGGTGAACACCTGCGAGGCCATCAGAAACGGAATAAAAAACCAGATGAGGAGAGAAAAGGTGAACACATTCGCCCACTCCGACACGGCCACACAGATTCCATAGACATAGGCTGCGCCGATCATCCCGATGAAGTGTTCAGTACTGATGTTCGATGCGACAAAAGAACCGCCCACGACATACCAGGGGAGCTTATGTCCCGCGAGGAAATAAGATTCGGAGCTCTCCCGCTCGCGCTTTCCAGTGATGTAACCGATCACCGAAAAACTGATAAAATATGCCGCGAAGGCCGCATAATCCAGAAATCCCAATGAAAAGCTGGTTGGTTCGATCAAGAACTTTTACCCCACTTCCTCGATCAACTCAATGCCCAATGGTGGAAGCCTCACAGACCTTCGTGTCTCATTAAAATGGAGCGTGACCGGCTGTGGAGTAGTGTCGAGATTCCATAGCAGCACAGACCTCGCCGGGGGATACCAACCGCATACTACTGTCTTCTCCTCCTCGACATAAGGAACTCCCTTGAGCTGTGGCAGAATTTCCTTACGCCATGCAAATAAGGTGTTGAGGTCCTCCGCGAGAGAGACCGCTTCACCATTGGCCGCTGGCTGACCGGGATGTTGCACGAGGCGGGTGCCAGCTGAATGGATCTCTCCGGCCGCTACAGCCTGAACATCGAAATCAGAGAGGAAAGTCCAACCATCGGCGGCCAGTGTGTCCGTAACCTCGAAGGGAACTCCAAGCGCCAAGAAAAGGCTGTAGGGCTGGTCATCCCCCACACAACGGCTTCTCTCACCCCAGAAATGTTTGAAGGGACCACGTGGAACATGACCATGAAGTTTCTGATGAATTTCCGCGTTGTGTTTCATCGCGGGGCCTAGGACATCCCAATGGGTTCTGGGGAAGGGAGTCAGTCCGCTCATGAACATGGTGTTACGGATATCACCCAGGGTGGAAATGCAGAGTTTCGCGGCCATATTTGGCGCGGAGAGATCATTTGGCGGCCAGGCGGTGTTCTCGCTGAAAGCCAGTTCAGGAGGTGTGAACCTCCGGTGCATCAGGGCGCTGAAGAGCTCATTGGTTTTACCCCTAACCTGATTGAAGGAACGGTCATCGAACATGAGTTCACCCACACGCATGGGTACTCCCGTGTAGTCAGGCAAACGGATCCCGGCTCGCTCGGATCCCAGGAACATCACCATGATGCCGAGTTGAGTATCCGGCAGCGCTGCTTGTTGTTGCGCCTTGAAACATGCTGTGAGTTCATCGCAGGTAGCATTTACCCATTGCATCAGGAGGGGTGAATAAACATGATTTTGCGCGCCATGGAGAAGCTCCTGCCATTGTGATTCTCCGTAACCATGGGATTGAAGGAACTTGGCCTTATGTTCATCGCAAAAGCAGCCACCGATGTCAGCGGGACTTGGAGCGAGACGGAAATCATCATCAAGGAAAATGGTCCCAGGTTCAGTGGTTTTGATCTTCTTGATAGCTTCCACATTGGCCTCGGTAATGGGTGGATGCAGCGAGACTCCATAATAAGTTTGACCGTTGGGACGTTTCCCCGGTTTCCACTTGGTGACATCCACCGGAGGCATGTAGCCGGGGGCTTGAGCGGTGAAGGAGGGATGGCCGAAGGGAACCGTGATCTGGTACATACCCATTCCGTGTTGTTCGATACGTTTCCGCCATTCGTTGACAACATCGATCGAATGGTGCCATGTCCCTTGGAGGAAACAGGACACCCAGACATCGTCGATCCCAGCCGTCTTGATGATCTCCAGGAGCTCCGGATCCTCCTTAAAGGCATCGATGGAAATAGAAGCATGAAATCGTCTCACCCTGGACCCACCTCCCTCTGAATAGGCTTTCATGGATCTTCCAAACAACGGCATTGCCGCTAAAGCCATGGATCCCTTCAGCACATCCCTGCGCCTGAATCTCCAGGAAAATATTCCATCCATGTTTTTCATCCTCCTTCCAAATCCCATAGATTGCCTACCGGATGAGCATCCAGGAGCTCACCTCTGATAATCCCTCTAATGTGTAGTTGAAGACTGCCTCCATACCATCCCCGCAGTCCACCCAGGGAGAACTCTCGCAGGCAAACCCCAGCGAGATGGTTTTACCAATGGCCAGATGGGGATTTCCCTGCTGATCCTTAAGGGCCGCCCGGAAATCCACCCGGATCTCGGATTGTGTCATATCCTCGGAAAAGGCTTGCGTCATAAAGACATCTTCTCCGGGTGTATAGCCTGATCTACGGATATCATCGGTAAACACGATCTCATCAGGAATTATTTCTCCCAGAAACTTGTATTGCGCCTTGTTGTCATAATCAGCTGGGCCGAATCGTAAAAATCCACCCGGTTTCACATCCAGCTGATTGCGTGCAAGTGTTCCCGGCCCGCCATATCCATAGAAATACTGTGTGACATAAGCGATGGACTCGTCATTCCAATCCCTTTCAAACTCGAGTTCGAAATCGCACCCGAGAGATACGGGTGAGTAGCAGTCAGGATCGGTTGTCGCTGGGTTGAATCCAGTTGATGCATTGTTATCGAGATCCACAAACACGAGATAGTAGTACCGTCCCTGTCCGCCTGTCCCCGCATCCTCGGACACGATCGGTCCGGAATGGCGTGTGTAATAGTACAGAGCGGATTCATCATGGGTGACCTTGAACTCAAGGACATCGGTGCCGGGCTTGGAGTTATCACCGGCGGGATCGGAATGCGAGGGGATCACCTCCCACTCTGTCATGTCGCCATCGATAAGTATCAGGGATGGCGGTTCAGCCCCGCAGGAGTCACAAAAGAGTACTGATAAGGCCAGCCATATCAGGAAACTAGAGGTGCACAAGCGGGTCATCGCCTAATCCTTATGCTTAGAAAGGGTGAAGCAACCCTATCAGAATCCTTTTGGGAGTCTACTCCGGAATGTCATCCAGGAGAGGATCTTGTTCGGCTTTTTCTTGAATACAGAGAGCCGGCTCCTTCTTGCCAATCCTCTTGGACCTGTGGAATCATGTTCGATGAGTTGAATTCCATATGCCGGGCTGAGGATGTGTGGTTGAATGGATTTGAATCCCCTGGATGACTACACTTTTCGTAATCAGCGCCTGAATCGAGCTGTTTACTTGGCCATCTTGGTGGTGGCCTTCTTGTTGCGTGTCCCTCATTTTTCTCCCCTCGCGGTAGTTGGCGTGGATACAGGAATCTATGTCTACTGCGCTGAAAACGGTTATTTCCCCCATGCTCCTTATCTTGTTCACTCGCTGATCGGCCTTGCCATGAAACCCTTTGTGAGACTGGACTGGGGCTTCTCGGCGGTCTCCATGATCTCCTCGTTGATCTCGATTCTTTTCTTTTCCTGGACCATGGAACGCCTTTACCAGTCTCGGGTGGCTGGATGGGTGGCAGGGGTGGTTCTGGCCTGCACCCCGATCTGTATACGCTTTGCGGGGATCCAAGAGATCTATGCCTTACAATTCCTTTTCTTGTCCTGGACCTGGTATGTCTGTAGTGCAGGACATCATCCCCTTCTGGCGGGTTTGCTCTTCGGAACTACCATGGCCACTCACACAGGGACCATCTTCACCCTCCCCGCCACTCTGTTGCTGTTGTGGAACGTCACATATGCCAGGGCAGTCACCGGAATAACAAATGGTGTGGTAACGAGTCATTCTGGTTCATTTATGCAAACCTCGCGCTGGGTTTGTATAAAGTCCCTTATCATATTCCTGATTTCCGCGGCTGTAGTGGGTCTGCTTGCGGTGTCCTGGGTCGTCTATCTCTGGATGACTACACCCGGCGCCCCCGAACTGAGTTCCTTGCCGGTCTTCCTGCGAGGTTATGCCCCATCCTTTGACTGGTATAGATTTTCACAAGGAGGTGTAATCCATCAGATCTTTGTCCAGACACAGCGGGTATGGAGGGATCTTGCGGATCCCCATGTAATCGGATCCAAACTATTGGGCTTTTCTCTTCTGGCGCTGCTCCTGCAACCTTGGCGGTTATCGGCGCCCTGGTGGCTGCTCTCGATTCCATACATTCTGTATGAGGTGTTGATCACTTACTCCCTGGATGCCGGCGTCTATTGTGTTTTCATCGTCCCCGCTTTCGCCGCTGGCTTGGGGCTATCTTCCATTATTCCAAGTGACTCTTTCTATCGGCATGGAATCCTGGTTCTTGTGCTGGTCTTTATCCTCCTGTTGTTCGACACACTGGATGTGAGTATGGCGGGGGTGGTTGTTACCGTTTTGGTAGCCGCTTTCCTGGTTGGCCGGACACGTTTCATCACCACCGCCCGTGTCGCCGTTCTCCTGCTTGGTTTATTCTTCGCCATTGATGATGTGGAGGATTACCAGAAGACCGCGAAGATTCGCCAATTAATGTCATGGTACCGCAATTCAGGCGCTCCCTGCGTACTTTCAAAATGGGTACGTGATAATACCCCCAAGGACACAATTGTGTGTCAACCGCTGGATTGGCTGAGCAGTTCCTATGCCGTTTCTCTTTATTCTGAAAGGGAACCCCTATTCCGGAGCGCCGAAAAACTGGCGCTGACTCCCTGGCGGCCCCTCATGCATAATTTTTCCTTTCTATCTCCGGTGACTGTGGAGAACATTGAGAACTGGCTCTCCCAGGGACGGCCTCTGGTAAGCTTCGATCCAGAACCCTTTACGGGTTATCAGACTCTCTGGAAAGCGGAGTTTTCTGAACGCTATGAAGCACGGCCGATCCTGTGGCTCGACCGGAACCAAAGTGGGACTTCCAGCCTGTGGCATAGGTGCCAGGTTATCGCTTCGGTGAACATAGGCGATGCCACCAGCGAACAGCAAGCTCATCTCAAGATTCCTGCTACTTCAAAAAGAGGTTGGCTGCAGGCGTTGATGTACCATCCCACTCTCTACTGGATATCAAGAAGGACGGACACGGAAGTACCCGTGTGGGTTAGAGAACTCCAATCCAAGGTTCCATCCACCCAAATCGGTTCGCCCCCGGTGGTGGTGGATGATGGAATCGCCATCGAGGAATCCGGTGCGTGCATCATCTTCGAGCTCCCCGCGGTTCCTGGAAGGACTCACATCCTCCGGCACAGGCTTCAATCGGGTGGGCTTCTCCAGTTCATTACCAGTTGCTCGATTGATATCGATGGGAAGTGGGTTCGCACTGGCGCTGACATGGAGCAGATCTTTGGTCCACCAGACCAGCAGTTTACCGATTTCTATTACCGTGTTCCCGGTGACCACATCGGCTATGATCGAGTTACCCTCAAACTCTCGGCCGCCTTCGGCTGTCAAGAGATCAATGTCTACCACATCGATTGGGCAGCCGCAGAAGAGGGTGCCTTGAATCCATCCGGGTTGTAGTATAATCGTACCATCATAAGACTCGGGACTTCTTGAAGAAGGTTCGAGCCTGGCCAGACCCCTTTTGGGAAGGAGACTCACATGTGCTGCGGATGCGTCGATCGAAGGACTTTCTTGACTCTCACCACGGGGGCCATCGCGGCCACCGGGTTACCATTCCTGAAAGGAGTGGTGCCTGCTGCTTTCGCGGGAACTGTTACAGAGGGCTGGAACCCCGCTAAGACCTTCATCAACCATGGAAAACCTCTTCGTGTCCAGCCCATTTTGATGTATGCCACCCCTCAAAAGCGGTTTCAGACCTCCTGGAAGTCATGGGGGGGAGTCCAGACCGAGGAAGCCGCCACGGAGGAGGCGGCACGGATCACCTCGGAACTCGAGGCTCTTAGCAAGACCCCAGGAATGACACTCGAGTTCTTTCCAGTCCAGAAAGTACGTACTCCCGAAGAATTAGAGCCAATCCACCAGACTGAATATGATGCGGTCATCGTTTATCCGGCAACAGGTGGAGGAAGACTCCTGCGGGCTTGCTTCTCCAAGAAGGCCCCCACCGTGATCTATGTCCGTCATGACAAGGGGCCTGTCTATTACTGGTATGAAGCTCTGAGTACTCAATACCTCAGAGTGGATCCACCGCCCGCTGGTGATCAACCCTCCTTCGACCCCTGCCTTGAGGATGTGGCCGTGGATGACCAAGCCGAGCTTCTGTGGAAACTAAGGGCCTTGTATGGAGCCCGGAACTTGCGTGGTTCGAGAATCGTGGCCCTGGGTGGCCCCATGGGCAAGTATGCTCCCGAGGCGCCTGATCTGGCACGGAAACGGTTTGGGATGGAGATCCTCGATGTGTCCTACACTGATATTGAGAAACGAATTAAGAGTATGTTGCAGGACAGCAACTTCATGACTCAGTGCGATGAGTGGACCGGGCAATACCTGGCCCTGCCTGGCACCACACTGGAGACCGAGGTTCCCTTTGTCCGTAACTCCTTCATGCTCTATCAGCTCTTTAAGGACCTGATGGTGGAAAACGATTGCAGCTCCTTCACCATTCAATCCTGCATGGGAACCATCATGCCGATGGCCGAAACCACCGCCTGCTTGACTCTCCAACTGCTCATGGATGAGGGCTATGTGGCCTTTTGTGAATCCGATTTTGTGGTGATCCCCGCGGGGATGCTCCTCCGCTACATTTCGGGCCGTCCGGTGTTCATGCACAATTCCACCTTCCCTCACAAGGGGCTGGTGACTTGCGCCCACTGTACCTCCCCAAGGCGTCTGGATGGCGAGCATTATGAACCCGCGCGGATCGTGACCCATTATGAGTCGGAGTATGGCGCTGCTCCTAAGGTGGAGATGCCCAAGGGACAGGAGGTGACCTTCATCGATCCCGAGTACGCCACCGGACGCTGGCTCGGATTCAAGGGCAATGTGGAAAGCAATCCCTTCCTGGAGATCTGCCGTTCACAACAAGAGGTCATTATCCAAGGAAACTGGCGCAAGCTGCTCAAGGAAATCCGCGACTCCCATTGGATGATGGTCTATGGTGACTGGCTCAAGGAGGCGGGTTACGCCGCGCGGAAACTGGGGATGGAGTGGGATGAGATCGAGAGTTCCGGGGGGCGGGCCACAGCCACCTGAGAGTAAGTGTTTTTTTAGCAATCCGTGCCGCATGGAGACATCTGCGATGGATGAAAAAGCCCTCATGGAGTAGCGAATTGATTGCATCGTGTCAAACCCGCGGAACAATGCTCATAGACGTGTC